>NZ_JBVHHW010000005.1:58236-297997 GCF_055560875.1 Kitasatospora sp. NPDC023118 | reverse complement strand
CCGACGGCCGGATCGTCGACGAACTGCACGCCCCCACCGCCGACACCGTCCTGGACCGCATGCGCCGCTTCGACGCCAAGGGCCGAACCAGCTGAGGCGACACCCAGTCAGGGCCCCACAGCCCGCCGGCCCGCTTCACCGAACCTTCCCAGGACACCTCATGTATCGCACCGCTCTGCGCAACGTGCTGGCCCACAAGGGCCGCCTCCTGATGACGGCGCTGGCCGTCATGCTCGGCACCGCCTTCGTCGCGGGCACCATGGTCTTCTCCGACACCTTCGGCAAGGCGCTACGGGACAGCAACTCCAAGAGCTACTCGGACGTCTCGGTCCAGGTCGTGGACAACGCGGCCGGCTCCGACGCCTCCGCCAAGCAGAAGAGCGAGAGCAGCCCCACCGTCCTCGACGACGCCACCGTCCAGCAGCTGGCCGCCCTGCCCGGCACCGCCACCGCCCGCGGCGTGGTCAGCGGCTTCACCGGGGTCGCCGACCACAAGGGCGACCTGATCGGCCAGGTCTGGGCCGCCAAGGGCGCCAACTTCGCCCCGGGCCAGGACGGCAAGGACCCGCGCTACCCGATGGCCGAGGGCCAGGGCCCGAAGAACGCCAAGGAGATCGCCCTCGACCGCAAGACCGCCGACCGGGCGGGCTACAAGGTCGGCGACACCGTCCGGGTCGCCGTCAACGGACCGGTGATCGAGGCGAAGCTCACCGGGATCTTCACCACCGACGACCCGGTGGTCAGCACCGGCGGCACGCTCACCCTCTTCGACAAGGCCACCGCCCAGCAGACCCTGCTGGAGCCGGGCCGCTACAGCAGCATCGTGCTCACCGCCAAGCCCGGCACCTCCGAGGACGCGCTGCTCGCCCAGGCCCTGCCCAAGATCCCGTCCGACCACCAGTTCGTCATCAAGACCGGTGCCACGCTCAACGTCGAGGAGCAGGAGCAGATCACCAAGGGCACCGACAGCATGCGCACCATGCTGCTGATCTTCGCCTTCATCTCGCTCTTCGTCGGCATCTTCATCATCGCCAACACCTTCACCATGCTGGTCGCCCAGCGCACCAAGGAGCTCGCGCTGCTGCGGGCGATCGGCGCCAGCCGCAAGCAGGTCACCCGTTCCGTGCTGATCGAGGCCCTGCTGATCGGCACCGTCTCCGCGGTGGCCGGCCTGCTGGCCGGCGTCGGGATCGGCGCCGGGATGCAGTCCCTGATCGGCTCGCTGAACGAGAACATGCCGAACGGCTCGCTGGTGATCAGGCCGATCACCGTCGTCATGACCATCGTGGTCGGCGTCCTGGTGACGGTCCTGTCGGCCCTGCTGCCGGCCCTGCGCGCCGCCCGGATCGCGCCGGTGGCCGCGATGAGCAGTGGCGACCAGCCGACCAGCCAGAAGAGCCTGGTGGTCCGCAACACCATCGGCTCGGTGCTCGCCGGCGGCGGTCTCGCGCTGATCGGTTACGGCGCCTCCACCGGCGACGACAGCGGTCGGATGCCGGTCGGCGCGGGTGCCTTCCTGGCCCTGATCGGCGTGTTCGTCCTGCTGCCGCTGCTCTCCCGCCCGGTGGTCGCGCTGGTCGGCCCGCTGCTGCGGGGGCTGGGCGGCACCCCGGGCAAGCTCGCCCAGCAGAACGCGGTGCGCAACCCGCGCCGCACCGCGGCCACCGCGGCCGCGCTCACCATCGGGCTGACCCTGGTCACCGGCCTCACCGTGATCGGCACCTCGGTCGGCGACACCATCGACCGGGCCGTCACCAAGTCGATGAAGTCCGACTACATCGTCTCGGCCGCCAACGACATGAACCTGTCCGGCCAGGTGCCCGCCCAGATCGCCAAGGCCCCCGGGGTCGCGGCCTCCTCGCCGATGACCGCCGCCTACTGGAAGCTCAACGGCACCTCCAAGGCGATCACCGGCCTGGACGCGGACACCTTCGACCGGATCGCGGAGGTCAAGCTGACCAGCGGTTCCAGCGCCGCGCTCGGCAAGGGCCAGCTGCTGGTGGACCAGGACGTCGCCGCGAAGTTCAACGTCACCACCGGCTCGACGATGACCGCGTCCTTCCCGGACGGCTCCACCGGCCAGCTCACCGTCGGCGGCGTGTACGAGAAGGGCGGCATGCTCGGCCCGGTCCTGCTGGCCAACAGCGAGATCGCCAAGCACGAGTCGAAGCCGTACGTCGCCGACGTCCTGGTCAAGGGCAAGGACGGCGCCACGGCCGAGCTCAAGCAGTCGCTCAAGGACGCCACCGGCGCCAACCCGGTGATCGAGGTCAAGTCCAAGCAGGACGTCCGGGACGACTTCAGCCAGGTCATCACCTTCGCGCTGAACCTGATGTACGGCCTGCTGGGGATGGCGGTCCTGATCGCGGTCCTGGGCGTGATCAACACGCTGGCCATGTCGGTCTTCGAGCGCAAGCGCGAGATCGGGATGCTGCGGGCGATCGGCCTGGACCGCCGGGGCATCAAGCGGATGGTCCGACTGGAGTCGGTGGTGATCTCCCTGTTCGGCGCCGGGATCGGCCTGCTGCTCGGCTGCTTCATCGCCTGGGCGATCAACGGGACGCTGAAGTCCAGCATCGCCGGGCTGACCACCGTCCTGCCGTACGGCCAGCTGGCGCTGTTCCTCGCGCTGGCCGGGGTGGTCGGCCTGGTGGCCGCGATCTGGCCGGCCCGCCGGGCGTCCAAGCTGGACATCCTGTCGAGCATCAAGACCGACTGACGGTCCGACGGACACAGCGAGAGCCCCTGCCGGAGGGTTTCGGCAGGGGCTCTTCTACTGCTGTACTCCGCCCGGTCGCACGGCCGGCTGAGCACCACGGAGGTCGTGGTCCGGCGTCACTGCCGGGCGGAGGGCCTCCGACTCATACCCCGGCGCTCCCACACCGGGGTCCAGTCGCTTACTTGCTGGCGAGCTCCTTGTCGGCGGCCGGCTTGGCGACCTCGACGGGCTTGGTGGGCGGCGTGACCTCCTGGATCGGCAGCTGCGGCCGCTCCATCTGGGAGAGGCCGACCATCTCGCGCTTCAGGAACATCGCGAGGGTCCAGTCGGTGAAGACGCGGACCTTGCGGTTGAAGGTCGGGACCATCGCGCCGTGGTAGGCACGGTGGAACCACCAGGCCAGGCGGCCCTTCAGCTTGACCTTGCCGAAGAGGATCGCGACACCCTTGTGCAGGCCGAGACCGGCGACCGCGCCCAGGTTCTTGTGCTTGTACTCCTTCTGCGGGAAGCCCCGCATGCCGGAGATCACGTTGTCGCCGAGGACGACGGCCTGACGGCAGGCGTGCTGCGCGTTCGGCGGGCACCAGGCACCCTCGCCGGAGGCGAGGTCCGGGACCTGGGCGTTGTCGCCGGCGGACCAGACGTAGTCGAAGCCCTGGACCTGCAGGGTGGCCGCGGTGTCGACGTGGCCGCGCGGGCCCAGCGGCAGGCCGAAGTCGGCCAGCACCGGGTTCGGCTTGACGCCCGCCGTCCACACGATGGTGGAGGCGTCCATCTCCATGCCGTTCTTCAGCATGACGTGGCCGTCGATGCAGGAGTCCATCGAGGTCTCGATGTAGACCTCGATCTTCCGCTCCTCGAGCTTCTCCTTGGTCCACAGACCCAGGTCCGGGCCGACCTCGGGGAGGATGCGGTTGGCCGCCTCGACCATGACGAAGCGCATGTCGTCACGGCTGACGGTCTTGTACAGCTTCGACGCGTCGCGCGCCATGTCCTCGATCTCGGCGATCGTCTCGACGCCGGCGAAGCCACCGCCGATGACGACGAAGGTCAGCGCCTTGCGGCGGACCTCCTCGTCCGTGGTGGACTCGGCCTTGTCGAGCTGGGCCATGACGTGGTTGCGGAGGCCGATGGCCTCCTCGACCGTCTTCATGCCGATGCCGTTCTCCGCCAGACCCGGGATCGGGAAGGTGCGGGAGACCGAGCCGGTCGCGACGACCAGGTACTCGAAGGGCAGCTCGTAGCTGTCGCCGGCCGCGGGCTGGATGGTGGCGACCTTGCGGGCGTGGTCGATACCGGTGACAGAACCGGTCAGCACCTCCGCCTGCTTGAGGGCGCTGCGCAGCGGCGCGACGAGGTTGCGGGGCGCGACGTTGCCGCCGGCCGCCTCGGGGAGGAAGGGCAGGTACGTCATGTACGACCGCGGGTCCACGACCGTGACGGTCGCTTCGCCGTAGCGCATCTTCTTGAGGATGCGCATCGCGGCATACAGGCCGACGTAACCACCGCCGACAATGAGGATGCGAGGACGCTCCGTGGTGCTCATATCCGAAAGTATCCAGCACCGTCCGAAGCAGCCTTCGTGAGCCCGGTCACAAGCGCATGGACACCCCGTGCTACACTCCGCGCCCACAAAAAAGCCCCCTTCGGGCCGGCTCACGGGGCCCAATGGCCCCTTGTGAGCGGGCGCCGGAGCACCACCCTGCTGAGCAGCAACGATCCGCACTGCACCCGGGTTCCCCCGCGTGATTTCGATTTTCAAACCTCAACCGAGGCCTGACCTGCGATCCAGCGGCCCCGACCACCGGCCGACCTTCGGTCTCACAATTCGGGCGTAGCGGGACCCAAGGTACGACGAATGACCGGATCGCCATGTGAAGAAATTCACGAACATTCCCGCCCGCGTCCCGGCGCGCCCCGGCTCCGACACCCCGCAAGGGGCGCCGAAGCCGGTTCAGTAAGCCGTGCGGGCCGTCAGGAGGCCGTACTCCAGGCGATGCCGTCCAGGATGTCGTGCTCGCTCACGACCACCTCGGCGGCGCCGGTCCGCTCCATGATCTCCAGCAGCTCCAGCGCCCCGGCCGCGATCACGTCCACCCGGCCCGGGTGAATCGAGGGGATGGCCGCGCGCTCGGCGTGGGTGGCGGCGAGCAGCCGGCGGGCGATCCCGGCGACCTGCTCGCGGCTGATCCGGGAGTGGTGGATCCGCTCGGAGTCGTACTCGGGCAGGTCCTGGGCGATCGCGGACACCGTGGTGACCGTCCCCGCGAGACCCACCAGGGTGGCCGCGCCGGTCAGCGGGACCACCTCCTCGGCCTTGTCGAGCTCGGCCCGGACGTGCGCCCGGGCTTCGGCGATCTGCTCCTCCGAGGGCAGCTCGGCGCCGCCGAAGTGCCGCTCGGTGAGCCGCACGCAGCCGATGTCCACCGAGCGCGCCGCCTGCACGTCCGCCTCGCCGAGCACGAACTCGGTCGAGCCGCCGCCGAGGTCGAACACCAGGTACGGCGCGGGGAACTGGCCGCTGGTCAGCTCCTTGGTGGCGCCGATGAAGGACAGGTGCGCCTCCTCCTCGCCGCTCACCACCTCGGGCTCGACGCCCAGGATGTCGCGCACGCCCTTGACGTACTCATCGCTGTTCTCGGCGTCCCGGGAGGCGCTGGTGGCGACGAAGCGGGTGCGCTCGGGGCCGACGCCGAAGCCGGTGATGATCTCCTTGTACTCCCGGCAGGCCGCGAAGGTGCGGGCCAGCGCGTCCGGGTGCAGCCGGCCGGTCCGGTCCACGTCCTGGCCCAGCCGGTTGATGATCATCCGGCGGTCGAGGTCGGTGATCGAGCCGGTCTCCGGGTCGAGGTCGGCGACCAGCAGGCGGATCGAGTTGGTGCCGCAGTCGATCGCGGCCACGCGGGTCATGCTCACTCGGACTCCTGCTCCGGGGCCGGTTCCTCGGCGGCGCGCTTCTTGGCGGCGCGCTCGGCCGTCTTCTGCTGCTTGGCCGCGATCACGGCCTCGTGGTCCTGCTCCTTGGCTCGGTTGCGGGCGACCCGCTCACCGGCCGCCTCGACCTCGGCCGGGGAGACGCACGGGCCCTTGGCCCACCAGTCCTCCAGCATGCCGATCGCCTCGTCTCCGAGCGGGTTGACGCCCTCGCCGGCCGCCAGCGAGTGGCCGACCAGCACGTGCAGGCACTTCACCCGGTCCGGCATGCCGCCGGCGCTCGGGAAGCCCTCCAGCACCTCGATCGCGTCGCGCCGGGCGATGTAGTCCTCGTGCGCCTTCTGGTAGGCGGCGGCCAGCTCCGGGTCCTCGGCGAGCCGGGCGCTCTGCTCCTTCATCACGCCTTCCGCCTCCAGGGTGCCGATCAGCGAGGCGGCCTTGGGGCAGGTCAGGTAGTAGAGCGTCGGGAACGGCGTGCCGTCCGGCAGCCGGGGGGCCGTCTCCACGACGTCGGGGTTGCCGCAGGGGCAGCGGTGCGCGACACCGCGCAGGCCGCGCGGCACCCGGCCGAGCTGGGCGGCGATGGCCGCGACGTCGGCGTCGGAGACGGCGGGGTGGTTCTCAGTGGTCATGGGGGGTGGGGTCTCCAACGGTGGGCGGGGGGAGCGGACGGGGGGTCGCGGGGGCCAGTGCGACGGTGTCGGCGGCGTCCACCGAGTCCCAGACGCTGGCGTACCAGGGCTTGGCGGCCTGGGCCGTACCGCCGGAGGAGGCGGGCGCGGAGGGCTGGGCGGCCGGGCCGGCCGGGTCCACCGCGATGTACGGGGTCTCCCCCGGCACCGCGTAGTGCAGCCGGGCGCGGGCCTGCGCCTTGACGTACTCCGGGTCCTGCCAGCGGGCCTTGTCCCGGCGCAGCTGGTCGACCTGCTGGCGCACGTGGTCGGCCTTCGCCCGCTGGGCGGAGATCTCCGCGCGCTGGGAGATGAACTGCCGCGTCGGGTAGGCGAGGATCGCCACCAGGGAGCAGAGCACCAGGACGAGGACGGTCGCCCGGCTCGTGAACCGAGGTCGGGCCGCCAAGCCCGGGATCCTCCAGCCAGCCATCTCCCGTATCCCCTCCTGGTCGCGACGGTGCCCCGCCGTCCACCCTACGGGGTGTGCGGCGGGGCACCGGTCAGGCTTGCGCTAGCTCGGCTGCTCAGCCCTCGTGCTTGCTGTGCTCACCGGTCGCGGAGCGACTGTGCTCACCGGTCCGCGAAGCGACTGTGCTTACTGGTCCGCGAAGCGGAAGCGCGGGAAGGCGCCGCGGCCGGCGTACTCGGCGGCGTCGTCGAGGATCTCCTCGATGCGCAGCAGCTGGTTGTACTTGGCGACGCGCTCGGAGCGGGCCGGGGCACCGGTCTTGATCTGGCCGCAGTTGGTGGCGACGGCCAGGTCGGCGATGGTGACGTCCTCGGTCTCGCCGGAGCGGTGCGACATCATGCAGCGGTAGCCGTTGCGCTGGGCCAGCTCGACGGCGTCCAGGGTCTCGGTCAGCGAGCCGATCTGGTTCACCTTCACCAGCAGCGCGTTGGCGGTGCCGGTCTCGATGCCCTTGGCCAGGCGGGCCGGGTTGGTGACGAACAGGTCGTCACCGACCAGCTGGACCTTGTCGCCCAGCTTGACGGTCATGGCCTTCCAGCCGTCCCAGTCCGACTCGTCCAGCGGGTCCTCGATGGAGACCAGCGGGTAGGCGGCGACCAGCTCGGCGTAGTACTCGATGAGCTCGGCGGCCGAGAGGGCCTTGCCCTCGAACTGGTAGGCGCCGTCCTGGTAGAACTCGGAGGAGGCGACGTCCAGGGCCAGCGCGACGTCACGGCCGGGCACGTAGCCGGCCTTCTGGATCGCCTCCATGATGAGGTCCAGGGCCTCGCGGTTGCTGTCCAGGTTCGGCGCGAAGCCGCCCTCGTCGCCGAGGCCGGTGGACAGGCCGCGGTCCTTCAGCACGCCCTTGAGGGTGTGGTAGACCTCGACGCCCCAGCGGACGGCCTCGGAGAAGGACTCCGCGCCGATCGGGGCGATCATGAACTCCTGGATGTCGACGTTGGAGTCCGCGTGCGAGCCGCCGTTGAGGATGTTCATCATCGGGACCGGCAGGACGTGCGCGTTCGGGCCGCCCAGGTAGCGGAACAGCGGCAGGTCGCTGGCCTCGGACGCGGCGTGCGCGACGGCCAGCGAGACGCCCAGGATGGCGTTGGCGCCGAGCGAGGACTTGTCGGGGGTGGCGTCCAGGTCGAGCATGGCCTGGTCGATCAGGCGCTGCTCGGTGGCGTCGTAGCCGACGAGCTCCGGGCCGATCTGCTCGATGACGGCCAGAACGGCCTTCTCGACGCCCTTGCCGAAGTAGCGGTTCTTGTCACCGTCGCGCAGCTCCAGCGCCTCGAAGGCGCCGGTCGAGGCACCCGACGGGACAGCGGCACGACCGGTGCTTCCGTCGTCGAGGCCGACCTCGACCTCGACCGTGGGGTTGCCGCGCGAGTCGAGGATCTCACGGGCTACGACGACATCGATGGACGGCACGAGGCATCTCCTTGCGGGAGCAGGGTCCGGCTGACGGTGGTGCTGTCGGCGGGACGATTGCGGAGTCGTTACGACCAGAGCCTAACCGCCCGGGCTCCCGGGGCCACGTTGGCCTCGGTCCCGTCTCGGCGTGTGGCCCTGCTACCCACCGGTAGTTCACCTGCTTGTCCCAGCTTGTCCCCCCAGCCCCCGGCGCGGACGAATGCGGACGAAGGGGGCCGGGCGCGGCCCCCTTCGTCCCCGGGGTGCTGTTCGAGGTCCTACGGACCGTCTCGGCCGAGGCCCTACCGACCGGTTCAGCCGAGGTGCAGGACCTGGCCGGGCATGATCAGGTTCGGGTCGCCGCCGACCGTGCCGCGGTTGCCGTCGTACAGCGCCTGCCAGCCGCCGGACACGCCCTGGGCGGCGGCGATGCTCGACAGGGTGTCACCGGAGTGGACGGTGTAGTCGTGGCCGGCCGGGGCGGCCTGGGCCGGCTGGGCGGCGCGCGGGGCGGCGTGCTTCGGAACGTACTGCTGGACCGGCTGCTCGGCGGGCTTCTCGGCCTGCTTCGGGGCGGCGTGCTTCGGAGCGTACGGCTGGGCGGGCTTCGCGTCCGCCTTGGGGGCCTGCTGCTTCGGGGCCTGCTGCTTGGGCGTCTGCTGCTGGGGGGCGGACTGCGGCTTGGCGTCCGAGGAGGTGTCGACCGCGGCCGGGGCACCGCCCTTGCTCAGACCCGCCTTGACGGAGCAGACCGGCCAGGCGCCCGGGCCCTGGGAGGCCAGCACCTTCTCGGCGACCGATATCTGCTGGCCCTTGCTGGCCTGGTTGGCCTGCGGCGCGTAGGCGGTGCCGCCGTACGCCTTCCAGGTGCTGGAGGTGAACTGCAGGCCGCCGTAGAAGCCGTTGCCGGTGTTGATGCTCCAGTCGCCGCCGCTCTCGCACTGGGCGACGGAGTCCCAGGCGGAGGCCGGGGCGGCGGAGGCGCCGGTGGCGGCGAGGAGCGGCATCGCGAGTCCGACGCCGGCCACACCGGCGACGGCGATGGCCTTCTCGGCCTGGGTGCGACGACGGTGACGGCCAGTTCCAACGAACAGCATGAAGGGTCCCTCTCCGCACGCCTGCGAGGTGAGCTGTCGGGTTCGGACCGGGAGGTGGCCCGGCCGCCGTGCGCGGAGACGTTCCGCTCGGGCGGCTTCACCCCAAGCCGTGGGGGACGGCAACAAACCTGGTTCCCCCGCCCCTGCCCAAGGGTCTGGTCGGTTTCCCGTGGCGCGGCGGGCAGGATTCGGCGTTCCGCGCACGAGGTCCGCAGCTGCGAACTCCAGGGAGACTAGACAGATCCTCAGACCAATCACAAGCTCATATCACCGACATCACACAGAAATTACGGCATGTGATCAATCGCCTACCAACTGCGCCTGTTTGTCCGGATTGATGGGTGTTCACACCGCCATCAGGAGCGCGTCAACGACGTCCAGTCAGCGTGTCGGGGCCTCAGGAAGCGCATGCGGAGAGCGGATCTCGGGACTGAATTCGACCGGAAGTTCGCGCAATCCGCGCATGATCAGACCACCCCGCCAGCGGAGATTCTCCGGGCTTTCGGCCAGTCGCAGATCGGGCAGTCGGGAAAGCAGCGTGGCCAGCGCGGCGCGTCCTTCGAGCCGGGCCAGCGGGGCGCCGATGCAGTAGTGGATGCCGTGCCCGAACCCCAGGTGGGGATTGTCGGTTCGGGCCAGGTCGAGGGTGTTCTCCTCCGCGAACCGGGCCGGGTCGCGGTCCGCCGCCGCCAGCACCACCAGCACCGGATCGCCCACCGGGATGTCCACCCCGCCGATGGCCAGCGGCCTGGTCGCGAACCGCCAGGTCGCCAGTTCCACCGGCCCGTCGTAGCGCAGGAGTTCCTCGATCCCGGTCTCCAGCAGCGCGGTCTCCCCGCGCACTACCGACTCCTGCAGCAGCGCCCGCTGCCCCGGGTTGCGCAGCAGCGCGTACGTCCCGTTGCCGATCAGGTTGACGGTCGTCTCGAAACCGGCGAACAGCAGGATGAAGGCCATCGCGGCCGCCTCGTTCTCGGTCAGGTGCTCGCCGTGGTCACTGGCTCTGATCAGACCGGAGATCAGGTCGTCACCGAGGTCCGCCCGCTTGCGGTGGATCAGCTCCAGCAGGTACGCCCGCATCCGCTTCACCGCCCGTCCCACGCCGCCGCGCTGGCCCCCGCCATGTCGGATCATCATCCCGGCCCAGTCGCGGAAGTCGTCCTGGTCCTCGGCCGGCACGCCCAGCATGTCGCAGATGGCGTAGATGGGGAGCGGGAAGGCGAACTCGTGGATCAGGTCCGCCGAGCCGCGCTGCGCGAAGCCGTCGATCAGCCGGTCGGTGAGCTGCTGCACCCGCGGCTCGAACTCGGCCACCCGGCGCGGCGTGAACGCCTTGGACACCAGCCGGCGCAGCCGGGTGTGGTCCGGCGGGTCGATGTTCAGCAGGTGGGTCATCAGGTCCGCCTGCCGCTCCCCCGGGATGCCCACCCGGCCGGTGCGATGCGCCTGCTCGCTGTGGTGCGCCGGGTTCTTCGACAACCGGCTGTCCGCCAGCGCCTGCCGGGCGTCCGCGTACCGCGTCACCAGCCAGGCCTCGACGCCGCTCGGCAGCCTGGTGCGGTGCACCGGGGCGTGCTCGCGCAGCCAGGCGTAGGCCGGGTACGGGTCGGCGGCGAACTCCCAGGTGAAGAGCTGCGGGGCGGGCTGGGCGGCGTCGGGCTGAGCAGGCATGGGTCGACCGTAACCGCTGGGTCGGGCGCGTCCTGACCGTTCCCGACCGTCAACACCTCGCGAACGGCGCGCGAGCGGGTCGCCAACGCTCCGTGGACGGCCAGTGGACGGTCCGTGGACAGCTCTTGGACAGCTCTTGGCCGGGTGCCGGGCGTGAGTCTGGTCACCTGCGGGGTAATCCCTGTTGCGGAGGGTCAGGTCGTGCCTACGATCCTCCGCAGTATGCGTGGGCGCCGGTGCGGTGTCGCCCACAGGGAGGAGCAGGCCATGCGGGTCAGCGGGGCAGTCGTCGTCATCGCGGTCCTCGACGGCGGTTCGGGAGCCGGCCTCGCCCGCCGGTTCACCGCGGCCGGCGCCGCCGGGATGCTGATCGCCGACACCCATGTCGGTGTCGCCGAGGACCTCGCCGCCGAACTCGACCGGCCGGGCTGCCCCGTCGTCGGCGTCGCCGCTGACATCCGCCGCCCCAGCGACGTCGCCGCCCTGGTCGACACCGCCGAGAAGCACCTCGGGCCGATCGACCTCTTCTGCGTCGCCGGCCCGAACGGCGAGCGAATCGTCTCCCTCGCCGACCTGCCCGACCACCTCGACCTGGAGCGCCTCGCCGAACTCCTCGCCCTGATCGGCGAGGCCATCGGCGAGCTCGTCCCGCCGCAGCGGCGCCCGACCGGGCACACCGCCACGGCGGCCTGAGTCGCTACTCCGGCTTGAGCCCCTCGGCCGCGCGCACCGCGTCCCGGTAGCCCCGCGCGGCCGAGCGCAGCGCCGCGTCCACGTCCACCCCGGCGTCGTGCGCCCGCTGCGCCACCGCCAGCAGCAGCCGGCCCGCCGACTCCGCGGTCAGCTCCGCCGGCAGCTCGTACGGCTCGTCCGGCACGCCCTCGAACCCCGCCCGGCGCACCCGGGACACCAGCTTCGCCGCGTACGCCAGCGCCGGCAGCCCGGCCGGCACGCCGTCCAGCACCGACTCCCGGTCCGCCTTCTCCGCCGCCTTCAGCTGCTCCCAGTTCGCCTCCACCTCGGCGGCGCCCTCGGCCTCGACGTCCCCGAACACGTGCGGGTGGCGGTACACCAGCTTCTCCACGATGTCCCCGGCCACGTCGTCGATGGTGAACGGCCCGGTCGGGTGCTCCTCGGCGATCCGGGAGTGGAAGAACACCTGGAGCAGCACGTCGCCCAGTTCCTCGCGCAGCGTGTCCCGGTCGCCTTCCTCGATCGCCTCGACCAGCTCGTACGCCTCCTCGACCAAGTACTTCACCAGGCTCTCGTGCGTCTGCTCGGCGTCCCACGGGCACCCCCCGGGCGAGCGCAGCCGGTCCATCACCGACACCAGGTCCAGCAGCCGCGAGCCGGGCAGGTCGTACGAACCCGGCAGCACCTCGATCTCCGGCACCTCCCCGGCGTGCTCCACCGCCAGCCGCGCCAGCGCGTCCGTCAGCCCCGGATCCCCGTCCGGGCTCCCCAGCCACACCGTCGGCCCCGCCCCGGCCGGCTGCTCGGTCAGCATCCGCGCCAAGGCCGGCGCCGACTCCGCCGCCGCCACCTCGACCGCCACCCCGGCCTGCCGCACCGCGGCCACCTGCGGATGCCCCTCCGCCCCCACCAGCACCCGCCCGGCCGACCGCAACGCCTCCCAGGCCGGCCACGCCAGCAACCCGGGAGCCACCCGGTGGGTGGTGGTCAGCAGGATCAACTTCGCGCGCGGAACATTCGTCGTCACACCTCGAACCTACCCGCCCCTCGGCGGAACGGGCCGGGCCGCGGGCGGACCCGTCGGTCCCGCCGACTTCCCGCCCCCGGGCCCCGGCTCCCGAACGACACGCCCGACCCGACCCACCGCCCTCCGACACCCGCGGAAGATCGGGCCCCGATCTGGCGGTCCGCCAGGTCGGACCCACCGACTTGCGCGGGGAGTCGAACCCGCCGACTTCCCACTCCCCGAACAGCAACACCCGCAGCACCCACCCACCAACGGCCCGCCAAAGCCGCCTGCCGAGCCGGACCCACCGACCGGCGCGAGAAACCCACCGACCGACGCGAGAAGTCGAACCCACCGACCTCCCACTCCTGCACAAGCGGCGGATGGTTGACGCCAAGGGACCGGCGGGGCGGCGGGCGACCGGGTGCAAGGGGCTGGAGCCAGCACGACGAGCGAGGTCAGCGCACCGACGGCATGCCGCAGCTGCCGACGCGGCCAGAACCACCCGAGCCCACCGGCCTCCTGCTTGCGGCAGGGACAGGTCGGGGGTCAGCGGGTGGGAGGCCAGGGGGTGGAGTGGTGGGGGTGGAGGGTGGTGAGGGATTGGCGGAGGCGGCGGACGGCGGGGTGGTGGGGGCCGTCGCGGCGTTCGCGTTCGAGGAGGAGCTGGAGGAGCCAGTGCCACGCGTTCTGGGGGTCGCCGGTGGCGGCGAGGTGGAGGCCGATGCGTTCGCGGAGGTCGTAGGCGCGCTCGGGGTCGGTGTCGAGGCCGGATTCGAGGCGGGCGGTGTGGGCGGCAAGCAGGGCCTGGTACTCGGCGAGGGCTTCGGGGCCGTGGCCGAGTCGGTCGAGGCAGAGGGCGGCGCGGTAGCGGTGGTCGAGGCCCTGGGGGCCGTGCGGGCCGCCGTCCGCGGTGGCGGCGAGGCGGCGGTACTCGGGGAGGGCCTGCTGGGGGTGGCCCTCGTGGAGGAGGGTGCGGGCGTAGATGGTGCGGATGGTGCGGACCAGGGGCGCGCTCTCGCCGAGGTCGGCCTCGGCGCGGGGCAGCAGGCCGGCGGCGAGGCCGAGGACCTCGGTGTGGCGCCCGGCGTCGACCAGGTCGGAGAGGCGGGCGCACTCCGCGCCGAGGTCCGGGCCCGAGGGGACGGCGGGAGGTGTCGAAGGGGCGGGAGGTACGAGGAACGGCCTCGGCTCCGAGCGGACCACCGGGGCGGCGGCGGCCGCCACGGCCGACGGCTGCGGCTGCGGCTGGTGCGGGTAGCGGAAGGGGCGCGCGGGGTCTGGCAGCGGCGTGAGACGCGGCTGCGGCGCGCTCTCGGCCGGAGGCAGCAGTGGGAGCAGCTGCGCGTACACCGTCTGGGCGTCGGCGGGGCGGTCGGCGGGCAGCTTGGCGAGGAGGTCGAGGACCAGCTGTTCCAGCGGCTGCGGCACCTCTGGGCGCAACTCGCGCAGCGGGACGGGCGGTTCGTCGACGTGTCGGCGCAGGACGCCGAGGGCGGTGGGCGCCCGGAAGGGCTCCTCGCCGGAGAGCATCTCGTGCAGCAGACAGCCCAGGGAGTAGAGGTCGCTGCGCGGGTCGGTGGTGGCGGCGAGGGCCTGCTCGGGGGCCATGTAGGCGGGGCTGCCGATGGGCACGCCGGTGAGGGTGAGGCGGGTGGTCTCGGTGTCGAGGGCAGTGGCGATGCCGAGGTCGAGCAGGACGGTGCGGCCGTCCGCGCGGACCATGACGTTGCTCGGCTTGAGGTCGCGGTGGACCACCGGGATGGCGTGGACGGCCGCCAGCGCCCCGCAGAGCTGGGCGGCGACGGCCACCGCGCGCTCGACCGGGAAGGGCGCGTCCTCCGCGATGAGGTCGGCGAGGCTGACACCGGGGATGCGCTGCATGACGAGGTAGAGCTCGCCTTCGTCCTCGCCCGCGTCGAAGACGGTGACCAGGCCGGGGTGGTCGAGCGCGGCCGTCACTCGGCACTCGCGCAGGAAGCGGCGACTCAACTCGTCGCCGTGGCGGCGGCGTTCGGTGCTCGTGGCGCCGGTGCCGAACCCGCTGCCGGAGCCGCCGGGCAGCAGGTGTTCGGGGCGGAGCAGTTTGACGGCGACCGGGCGGTGCAGCCGTTCGTCCTGCCCGGCCCAGACCTGGCCCATGCCGCCGTGGCCGATCTTCTCGGTGAGTCGGTACCGTCCGGCGATCAGCCTGGCGCCGGTCACGAGCCGCCCTCGCTGGCCTGACGTCGCAGCAGTTCGCCGAGTTCACGCAGGTCGTGGGCCGTTTCGACGGCTGGGGCGGGGGCCGCGGCCGGGACGCCGTACCCGGGCACGGTGGCCGCGTACGGCGGGACGGCCCGCGGTGCGTACGGCGAGCCGGCCGGCGGCCCGTACGACGGAGCGGTCGGCGGAGCGGTCGGCGAGGCCAGGGACTTGGACGCGAGGCGGCTGGCCTCCCAGACCGCGCGGCTGTCCATCGCCAGGAAGTGCGCGGTCGGCGTCAACCACAGCACGCCGAGGGTGATCTCGCCGGTGAGGTCCGCGGTCGGGTCCTTGAGGCTGCCCGCGATCCCGGCGGAGACGAAGAGCGTCAGCAGCAGCGCGCAGAACACCACCGCGCCGACGATGTCGTACGCCCGCCTGCGCCGGACCGCCAGCAGCAGCGCCGGGACCGCACCGAGCAGGCCGAAGGACAGCAGCGGGGCGAGCGCGCACAGCACCCGGAGGGTCACCCCGAACCGGCCCGGGACCGGGGCCCGCCCGGCAGCCGGGGCGGACCCCGGAGCTGGCCCCGGAGCTGACCCCGGAACCGCGCCCTGAACCGGCCCCGGGCCGTACGGCGGGCCGCCGGGCGTCGGTCCGTACGGCCCGGGTTGCTGCCCTGACATGTGTGCTCCTGAGCTGGAGGGAACCGGCGCCGACCGCGACGCGGACGGCCCAGCACACCGTACCGCCCGGCCCGGCGGCCCCGGAGTCCTTCGATCCGGTCGATGCCGAGCCGACGCCTGGCCGGTACTGAACCGACGTCAGTTCTCCGGCGGTGCCAGGACACCCGTCGCCAGCGCGTCCGTCGCGGCCCGGGCCAGGGTGTGGCCGAGGGCGGCGGCCTGGGTGAGGGCGGTGTCGAAGGCGGCGAGGCGGGCGAAGGCGACGCCGAGGCGCCGTTGGGCGGGGAGCGGGAGGCGGGGCAGTTCGACGCGGCGGATGTCGAGGCGGGCGGTGGTGGTGGCGTGGCTGGCGGCGCGCCGGGTGCCGGCGGTGGAGCGGAACTGACCGGCCAGGAACTCCGGGTCGAGCGCGGCGGGGTCGGGCCGCAGCAGGTGGAGTTGGCGGCCGAGGGCGGCGCCGACCAGCGGGCCCTCGGCGGGGACGACGAGGGCGGCGCCGCCACCGAGCGCGGGGACCAGGACGTCGCCCGGGCGGGTGCGGACGTCCCCGGTGGTGCCGGTGGCGCCGGCGACGTCCGTGGCGGCGAGGACGGCGCTGGGCGGGGCGCCGGCGGCGAGGTCCTGGTCGGTGATCACGGGGGTGCCGCCCGGGGCGGCGCCCGCCGGACGGGTGGCGGCGCCGGTGCCGGAGGAGTGCACCTCCAGCGCGCCGCTGCGGACCAGCTCGCCCACGGTGACCACGCCGGCCGGGGCCGCGCCGGCGGCTGGTTCCGCACCGGGCCGCGGGAGCAGCCCGACCGGGTCGGCCAGGCCGGCCAGCAGCTCGGTCAACCGGGCACCGAGGTGCGAGAGTTCGGCCGCCCCGCCGAGTCGGGCGGCGGGCGGGACGTGTCGGGCCGGGGAGAGATCGGTCTCGTCGTCCAGCAGGTCGATGGCGGCCATGGCCCGGTGGACCCCGGGGCGGTCGGCGGGGACCGGCAGGCCCTCACGGGCGGCGAGGTCGAACCCGCGCCAGGAGTCCAGGACGACCCGGCGCAGTTCGGGCCAGTCCACCTTGTCCCGACCGCCCTCCGCAACCGCCGGGCCCGCGGTCCGGGCCGGACTGGCCGGACTGGCCGGCGCCGCCCCGGCGTCGACCAGCAGGACCTGCCGGAAGTCGTCGCCCGGCTTGGGGGCGCGGAGCACCCAGAGGTGCAGCGGGACGCCGTACGGCGGGGCGGCCCCGGCGGGCAGGGCGATGACGGCGCGCAGTGCGCCGGTGCGGAGCAGCTCGGCCCGGATGCGGCGGCCGGCCCGGCGGGCGGCGACGGTCGGCGGGAGGAGCAGGGCGGCGAGGCCGCCGGGGCGGGTGTGGGCGAGGCAGTGCAGCACCCAGGCGAGTTCGGACTCGCCGCGCGGCGGGACCAGGCCGCCGAGCCAGCGGGTGTCGAACTGCAACTCGTCGTGGCCCCAGTCGCGCTCGTTGTACGGGGGCTGGCAGAGCACCGCGTCGAAGGTGTCCCCGGGGTAGCCGTCGGCGCGCAGGGCGTCGCCGGTGCGCAGGTCGAGCGGGAGCGGGCCGGGTTCGTCGGCGGGGGTGTGCAGGGCGAGCCGGAGCCGGGTGAGGGCGGCCACGACCGGGTCGGCGTCCTGGCCGTAGCGGCCGGTGGTCGGCGGGTGGGCGAGCAGGACGGCGCCGAGGCCGACGGCCGGGTCCAGCACGGTGGCGGGGACGCCGGCGACGGCGGCGAGCAGCTCGGCGGCCTCCGGCGGAGTCGGGCTGAGCTGACGGGTGTTGGCCTCGGCGTGGCGGGTGAGCAGTTGCTCGTACGCGCCCGCCGGACCGGCCTCGGCCGCGAGGGCGGCGAGCAGCCGGGCGAGGTCCAGCTGGGTGCTCCCGAGCAGGTTGGGCAGGCGCAGGTCGCGCGGGCCGTCCGGACCGAAGGCGTGAACGGCGGTGTCGGCGACGGCGCGGGGCAGCCCGGTGGCGAGCCGGGTGTCGGGCTGGTCGGCGAGTTCGGTCCAGCGCCCGGGGGCGCGGTGCAGCAACAGGAGCACGGCGCCGGCGTCGACCAGCGGGGCGGCGGGGTGGCCGGCCGGGTCGCGCAGGGTGTCGATCAGCTGCCAGACCCGTTCCAGCAGCGGGAGTTCGGCGATCTTGCCCTGGGCGCGCAACCAGGACTCGACCTCGTCGAGTGCGAAGGTCGGGCTGGTGTCGGTGCCGCCGACCGGACGGGGGAAGTCGGGGTGGCGGCGGCGCCAGTTGCTGACCGCGGCGCGGCCGACGCCGGCCAGCCGGGCGATCTCGACGGCGGTCACTTCGGGGCGGTCCGGCACGGGAGGCTCCTTCGATCGGGGTGACCGCGCGACGCGGCGCGCTGTGACCGCACAGCATAGCGACACCACCCTCCGACTCCGTTCACGTGTGAACAGAGCTCTTTCATGAAAGGCCATTGACATGGTTCACGGCCGATGGTGTGATTTCCCCGTCGCCCCGAGCAGGAGCGACAGCCACCAGCACATCGACCACCGGGAGAACAGCCATGTCCGCCACCGCCCGCCGCACCACCAGCGCCCGCCGCATCACCAGCGCCCGCCGCACCGCCACCCTGCTGCTCGGCGCCGCGCTGGTCTCCCTCACCGCGACCGCCTGCAACTCCACCGGCGGCGCCTCCGTCTCGACCGAGGCGAAGCAGACCGCGGCCGCCTCCGCCGCCCCCGGCTCCGCCCAGCCCGCCGCGGGCGCGGCCGGCAAGTCCGCCGACACCCCCAAGGCCCCCGCCAAGGTCGCCGACACCATCGCGCTCAAGAGCACCGACACCGGGAACACCGCCGACGTCACCGCGGTGAAGGTGGTCGACCCGGCCGAGAGCGCCAACGAGTACCTCAAGCCCGCCGACGGCAAGCGCTACGTCGCGGTGCAGTTCCAGATCAAGGCCACCGGCGCCCAGGCCTACTCCGAGGCCCCGTTCAGCAGCGCCAAGGTCGTGGACACCCAGGGCCAGGCCTACGGCGCGAGCCTCGCGGAGACCAAGGCCGGCCCGGCCTTCCAGACCCCCACCACCATCGCCCCCGGTGACACCGGCAAGGGCTTCGTCACCTTCGAGGTCCCGAACGACGCCAAGCTCGACAAGGTCCAGTTCGCCCTGGACAACGGCTTCGCCGGCCAGGTCGGCCAGTGGAAGATCGGCTGACGCCTCCGTTCACAGCGCGCACCACCGCGCGCCGGACAGGACCGGCCCCGGACAGACGGAACGGCGGCCCCGGGCAGAGCCCGAGACCGCCGTGAACCACCGACCGGCCGGTGCTACTTCTTCGCCCCCGCCAGGTCGTCGAACATGGCCGACAGGAACTCCGTGCACCAGCCCAGCAGTTCCCGCCCGACCAGCGGCTTGCCGCCGATCCGGCCGGTGCTCGGCCGGGGCACCAGCAGCTGCTGGGCCGCCGCCTTGACCTGGCTGCGCGGGTAGAGCCGGTTCAGCCGCAACTGCTGGGACTCCCGCAGCTCCACCGGCCCGAAGCGGATGTTCGAGCCCTGCAGGGTGATGTCCGAGATCCCGCACCGCCGGGCGTACAGCCGCAGCGCCGCGACCAGCAGCAGGTTCTCCACCGGCTCGGGCAGCTTGCCGTAGCGGTCCACGAGTTCGTCCCGGACCTGCTGGATGTCCGCCTCCGAGTTGACCGCCGCGATCGAGCGGTAGGCCTGCAGCCGCAGCCGCTCGCCGGGCGCGTAGTCGTGCGGCACGTGGGCGTCGACCGGCAGCTCGATCTTCACCTCCAGCGGCTCCTCCTCCGGCTCGCCGCCGTTCGCCAGCGACTCGCGGAACTCGGCCACCGCCTCGCCGACCATCCGCATGTAGAGGTCGAAGCCGACCCCCGCGATGTGCCCGGACTGCTCGCCGCCGAGCAGATTGCCCGCGCCGCGGATCTCCAGGTCCTTCATCGCGACGTACATGCCGGCGCCCATCTCGGTGTGCTGGGCGATGGTGGCCAGCCGCTCGTGCGCGGTCTCGGTGAGCGGCTTCTCCGGCGGGTACAGCATGTACGCGTAGCCGCGCTCGCGACCGCGCCCGACCCGGCCGCGCAGCTGGTGCAGCTGCGAGAGGCCGAAGGTGTCGCCGCGCTCGACGATCAGGGTGTTGGCGTTGGAGATGTCGATGCCGGACTCCACGATCGTGGTCGACACCAGGACGTCGAACTCCTTCTCCCAGAAGTCGACGACGACCTTCTCCAGGTGGGTCTCCCCCATCTGCCCGTGCGCGGTGGCGATCCGCGCCTCGGGCACCAGGTCCTTCAGCCGGGCGGCGGCCTTGTCGATCGACTCCACCCGGTTGTGGATGTAGAACACCTGGCCCTCGCGCAGGAGTTCACGCCGGATCGCGGCCGAGATCTGCTTCTCGTCATACGGCCCGACGAAGGTCAGCACCGGGTGCCGCTCCTCCGGCGGGGTGGTGATGGTGGACATCTCGCGGATGCCGGTGACCGCCATCTCCAGGGTGCGCGGGATCGGGGTCGCGGACATGGTGAGCACGTCCACGTTGGCGCGCAGCTTCTTCAGCTGCTCCTTGTGCTCGACGCCGAAGCGCTGCTCCTCGTCGACGATGACCAGGCCGAGGTCCTTGAACCTGGTCTCGGAGGAGAACAGCCGGTGGGTGCCGATGACGACGTCCACCGAGCCCTCGAACAGCCCTTCCAGGACCGCCTTGGCCTCGCTGTCGGTCTGGAAGCGGGAGAGCGCCTTCACGCTGACCGGGAAGTTGGCGTACCGCTCGGCGAAGGTGGAGAAGTGCTGCTGCACCAGCAGGGTGGTCGGCACCAGCACCGCCACCTGCTTGCCGTCCTGCACCGCCTTGAACGCGGCCCGCACCGCGATCTCGGTCTTGCCGTAGCCGACGTCACCGCAGATCAGCCGGTCCATCGGGACGGACTTCTCCATGTCCGACTTGACCTCGGCGATGGTGGTCAGCTGGTCCGGCGTCTCCGCGTACGGGAAGGCGTCCTCCAGCTCGCGCTGCCACGGGGTGTCCGACCCGAAGGCGTGCCCGGGCGCGGCCATCCGCGCCGAGTACAGCTTGATCAGGTCGGCGGCGATCTCCTTGACCGCCTTCTTGGCCCGCTGCTTGGTCTTCGCCCAGTCCGCGCCGCCGAGCCGGTGCAGCGTCGGGGCCTCGCCGCCGACGTACTTGGTGACCTGGTCCAGCTGGTCGGTCGGCACGAACAGCCGGTCGCCGGGGTGGCCGCGCTTGGCGGGGGCGTACTCCAGCACCAGGTACTCGCGGGTGGCGCCCTGGACGGTGCGCTGCACCATCTCGACGTACCGGCCGACGCCGTGCGCCTCGTGGACGACGTAGTCGCCGGCCACCAGGGCCAGCGGGTCGATCGCGTTGCGGCGCCGGGACGGCATCCGGCGCATGTCCTTGGTGGAGGACTTCTGGCCGGACAGGTCGGTCTCGGTGACGACGGTGAGCTTCAGGTTCTCGTCCACGAAGCCGTGCTCGATCGAGCCGCAGGAGACGTGGACGACGTCCCGGGTGGGCGCCTCGGCGAGGTCGGCGACCAGCCGGGCCGGGATGCCCTCGCTGCCCAGCACCTCCGCGAGCCGGGCGGCGGGCCCGTGGCCCTCCGTCACCATGACGACCCGCCAGTCAGCGGCCAGCCGCTCCTTGGCGTCGGCGATCGCCCGGGCGGTGTCGCCCCGGTAGGCCTCGACGGCGTGCATGCCGAGGGTCAGCGTGTTGGCATCGAACTCCAAGATGCCGTCGACGGAGGACTCGCTGGTCGCGAACGGGCTGACGGACCACCAGGGCAGCCCGATCTCGTCGGCGTGCTCGCGCACCTCGGCGAGCGAGCGCAGCGAGGCGGCGGAGACGTCGATGGCCTCCAGGTCGATCGGCCGGTCCCCGCCTGCCGCCGCCGCGACCCAGGAGGCGTGCAGGAACTCCTGGCTGGTCGCCACCAGGTCGCCGGCCCGGGTGCGGACCCGCTCCGGGTCGCAGACCACCGTGACCGAGCCGAGCGGCAGCACGTCGAGCAGCAGCTCCATGTCGTCCACCAGCACCGGCGCCAGCGACTCCATGCCCTCGACCGCGATGCCCTCGGCGATCTTGTCCAGGATCTCGGCCAGCCCGGGGTGTGCGGCGGACAGTTCGGCGGCCCGCGCCCGCACCTCGTCGGTCAGCAGCAGCTCGCGGCAGGGCGGCGCCCACAGGCCGTGCTCGGCGATCTCCAGCGAGCGCTGGTCGGCGACCTTGAAATAGCGGATCTCCTCGACCTCGTCGCCCCAGAACTCCACCCGCAGCGGGTGCTCCTCGGTCGGCGGGAAGACGTCCAGGATGCCGCCGCGGACGGCGAACTCGCCGCGCTTCTCGACCAGTTCGACCCGCGCGTAGGCGGCCGCGGCGAGCCGGCGGGCCACCTCCTCCAGGTCGTGCGACTCACCGCGCCGGACGGCCACCGGCTCCAGCTCGGCCAGCCCCTTGACCTGCGGCTGCAGCACCGAGCGGACCGGGGCGACGATCACCTGCACCGGCCCGGCCGCCGGGTCGTCCGCCCGCGGGTGCACGATCCGTCGCAGCACGGCCAACCGGCGGCCGACGGTGTCCGAACGGGGTGACAGCCGCTCGTGCGGCAGGGTCTCCCAGGCCGGGTACTCGGCGACGGCGTCGGCGGGCAGCAGCGAGCGCAGCGAGGCGGCGAGGTCCTCGGCCTCCCGGCCGGTCGCGGTGACGGCGAGCACCGGGCGGCCCCGGTCGCCGGCGGCCTGCCCGGCCAGCGCGCGGGCCAGCGCGGCGATGGCGAACGGCCGGGCGGCGGGCGGTCCGACCAGGTCCAGGTGGCGGCGGCCGCCGGCCGCGGCTCCGGTGGCGGTGGCCGCGTCGATCGCCTCGGCGAGCGCCGCGTCGCGCGCCACGACATCGAGCAGTCCGGTCAGGCTCATCTGGGGTCTCTTCTTCGTCCCGTGGCTGGTGCTGCCTCCGAGCGGCGAAGGCCCGCCGGGGCAACGCGAACGGCCCGGCGCGCCGAGCGGCCGGGGGTCTCCAGCCTACGCCGCGGCACGGACGGGCACGCGGTGTACGACCCCGGCGGGGCCGGGCGGGGACGAACCGGCGGCCGCGACCCCGCAGCTGTCAGGGACACGACCGCAGACGAACCACTGGACGGAACACCGGGCGGCCGGTGGACGAACCAGCCGGGCGCCGACCGACATCCGGCTCCGCCATCCGCCACGAACTGGACATACTCCGGTCACTGTCCGTCCATGGAGATCGCGCACCATGGTGAACGTGCCCGCCGCACCCAACCGTGGGGGATGGCTGTGGCGGCACTGTCGCACCCCCGATGGGGGTCGGAGGTGCGAGGCCGGGCGGCCCTGGGTGGGGGCGCCCGCCCAAGCGCCGGGAACCGTGGCGCCCTTTCCTGGAGGGCGCCACGGGTCTCGGCAGCGGCGCTTCGTCCACCCGTTCACCGCTCGGTCCGCCCGCAGGTCTGCCCGGACCTCCACGCCCGCCCGGCCGGCGAAGGCCGGGCCGCCGCGGCGGGAGCCCGCTCGAAGGGCGGCTACCGGCGCCGGCTGATCGACCGCGACGCGTAGGCCCTGACCGCCCGCGAGGAGGCGGTCAGGACCCAGGGCGCCCAGCTCACCCGGCTGACTCACGGGTGGGGTTGCGGGTCAGCGACGGCGGTAGGCCACCGTGTTGGGGGCCTCGTAGCCGCTGCCGTCGTCCACGATGATGATCTTCGGGACGATCCGGGTCTCGTCCTCGGACTCCCCGGCGCCCTCGCCGCCCTGCGCGCCGTCCCGGTCGGCCACCGCCTCGGGCGACGCTGCCGGCTTCGGCGGCGCCGCGGCCGGGGCGACCGGGCCGGTCACCACCGGCCCGGCGGCATCGGCCCTGGCCCCCTCCGCCGTGGCCACGTCGGCCCTGGCACCGGCGGCGGGCCCGCCGACCACCGGCTGCCGCAGCACCGCCGTCGACTTCTCCGGGGCCTGCGCCGGCGCCGGCACGGGAGCGGGGGCGGGCGCCGGAGCATTCGCCGAGGCCTTCCGCAGGTCCGGCAGCGGGACCTCCCCGGTGTCCGCCTCCGAGTCCACCGCCACCGCATGCGCCACCGCGTCCGCCGGGGCGTCCGCCGGGGCGCCGTCCTCGACGGCCTCCTCCACGGGCTCGATCTGCCCGACCGCCGCGCCCGTGAGCGAGGCCAGCGTCGCCTTGATGTGGTCCAGGTGCTGCTGGACGGTCTCCAGCCGGGTGTCGAACTCCCGCTGCTCGCGCTCGCTCGCCGCGTTGATCTTCTCGGCCTCCCGGCGGGCCTGCTCGATCAGCTGGTCGGCCTTGGCCTGGGCGTCGGTCTCCAGCTGCTTGATCTGGTTGAGCACGGTCTCCCGGTGCTGCTCGGCCTCTTTGACCCGGCGCTCGGCGGTCTCGGAGACCTCGGCTTCCTCGGCGTCGGCCTTGGCCTGGGCCTCGGCGAAGGTCTCGTCGGCCTTGCGGCGTTTGGCGGCCAGCTCGGCCTCAGCGTGCTCGCCGGTCTCGGCGGCGGCCACCCGGACCTTGGCGGCGTAGGCGGTGGCACCGTCCCGGGCGGAGCGGCTCTCCCGGTCGGCCTCGGCCCGGATGCTCTCGGCCTCGGCGCGGGTGCGCTCCTCGGTGCGGCGGGCGGCCGCGTCGGCCTCCGCGCGGATGGCGGCGGAGTACTCCTTGGCCGCCTTGTCGAGCGCCTGCCCGGCCTCGTAGACCTCGTCGCGCAGGTCCTCGGCGAAGCGCTCGGCCTTCTCCTTCACGGCGCGGGCCTCGTTCTGCGCCATCTCGGCCAGTCCCGCGGCCTGCTCGCTGAGCACCTGGTAGTCCGGCTCCGGGGCCTCGTCGGCGGCGCGGCGGATGTCCGCCAGCCGGGCCTCCATCTGCCGGATCCCGGCACCCAGGACGCTCAGCCGCTCCCACGCCTCGTCGCGCTGGGCGGTCAGGGCGGCGAGCGCCCGGTCGACCTGCTCGGGCGCGTAACCGCGCCGGGCCTGGGTGAAGCCGTACTGGGGGACGGCGTCGCTCATGGGCTCTTCCCCTCGTTTCGCGGGCTGCGGAGCCCATGATCGGACGGAACGGTCGGATCCGGAACCGGTTCGGAAGCCGGGGCCGGATACGGTCGTCGTGCGGACCGGAATACGTCGAGGACCGGACCAATAGCCCCAATCCTCTTGACCTATTTTGCGCGGATCCGGACGAAACCCAACGAGGCAGGGCTGCCACGGCATGCCGGAGGGGTCGTTCCGGACACCGGAACGACCCCTCCCCACCTGCGAGGATCCGCGACGGTCCGCTACAGCAGACCGTCCCAGAACTGCTCCAGCAGCACGGCCCACCAAGTGTCGGCGTTCTGCAGGGCCGCCGGGTCGATCGCGGCGAGCTGCGCCTGGAAGTCGGTCGTCCAGCGACCGGCCTGCTCGGGCGTCAGCCCGTACCGCAGCCGCCACATCCGGCCCAGCAGGGCCAGCGCGCGGACGAACTCCGGTACACCGCTGTTGACGAAGCGCGGCGGCTGGCCGGTTCCGTCGATGTCCACGGCGACCACGTTCGCGGTGCCGTACTGGACGCACAGCTGACGGCCGTAGTCGTTGCCGAGCACCAGGTAGCCACCGAAGTCCGGGGCCACCGGCAGGCCGCGCTCGGCGGCCAGCTCGGCGAGGGTCGGGATCGGCCGGCCCTCCTGCGCCTGGGCCCAGAAGAACGGCCCGAAGTCGCGCGGCAGCCCGGCCCACATCAGGCTCTGCGACACCGGCTCCGGCACGCCCTGGCGGGAGACCGCGCGCTGCTCGTAGCGGAACAGGTTCTGCCCGAAGGCCTGGCCGACCTCCTGGGCGAGCTGCTGCGGCGGCACCGGGGGCAGCGGCTGGACCGTCCCCGGCGCGGGCAGCGGCACCCGGAACGGCCGGACCCGCTGGGCGCCGGAGGCCAGCTGGTGCAGCTCGTCCAGGTGGTCGAGCAGCTCGGCCATCCCGGCCTGCCGGGAGGCGTGGTCGCGGCCGTACGGGGCGGTGTGGGTGAGCCGCACGTTCGGCCAGGAGGCGGCGATCATGCGGTTGCAGTAGCCGCCGGGCAGATCACACGACTCCAGCTCGGTGTAGAGCTCCAGCACCTGCTCCGGGGGCACGTTCAGCCTGCGCAGGTCCTGCAGGATCTTCCACTCCGGGTGCGGGGTGCCGGGCTCGCTGCGGTGCAGCAGCTTCTGCTCCGAGCCGTCCGGGCCGCGGTAGCTGAGCGCGGCGAAGTAGCCCGGGCCGACCGCGGGGACCCCGGGCGGTACGGGCGCGCCCTGCGGCGGGCCGGTGACCGGGGTCGGCGGGACGACCCCGGGCGCGGCGCCCGCGTTCGGGTAGCCGTACCCGGCCGCGCCCGCGGCCGGGGCGGCCGGACCGCCGGGCGGCGGCGGGACGGCGGGGCCGCCGGACGGCGGGGTGCCCGGGTCCGCCGGGCCGCCGAGCAGCGCCGGGTCGATCGCGCTGGCCAGCTGGGTCGCCTCGTACGCGATCCCGGCCGCGGGCGCGGCCGGCGCGCCCTGCGGGGCCGGGGCCGGTGCCGGGGCGACACCGCCGCGCAGGCCCGCCGGGGGCGGGGGCGGCGGGGTGGAACCGGCCGCCCGGCCGCCGGCACCGCCGACGGGCGCGCCGGAGCCCGGGGTGTGCCGCAGCTCGGCGGGCGGGGGCGGCGGCGGGGCGGAACCCTGGCCGCGGCCCAGCCCGCCCGAACCGGAGGACCCGGACGGACCGCCGGCCGGCCCGCCGCGCAGCGCGGCCGGCGGGGGCGGCGGCGGGGCCGAGCCCGGGGCACGGCCGAGCCCGCCCGGCGCCGCCGCACCCGCGGGCGGGGCGGTGGGCGTGCCGGGGCCGCCGGGCAGGCCGGCCAGCCCGCCGGGCGAGGCCAGCATGGTCGGCGCCTGCTCGACCGGGGCGCCGCCCGCGGGCGGGGCGGCCGGGGCACCGGGTAGGCCCATCAGGCCGGGCATCGCGTCCGGCGGCGCGAGCAGCGTCGGCGCCGGCTCGGCCGCCGCGGCGGGCACCGGGGCCGGCGGGGCGGCGGGCGGCGCTGCCGGGGGCTGGGCGGCGGACGGCGGGACCGGAGGCATGCCGTAGCCGCTGTTGCCCGGGGGCATGAGCATGGTCGCGGCCTCGGCCCCGGCCGGGGCGGGCGTGTCGGGCAGGTCGGAGCCGGAGGTGCGCAGGCCCTCGGGCATCAGGACGGTCGCCGCCTCGGCGCCGAGCGGAGCGTTCGGCACCACCGGCGCGACCGGCGCGACCTGCGCGACCGGCTCGGCCTGCGGCGGCACGGGCGCGACGGCCGGGGGCTGCGGCACGAAGGCCGGCTCGTCGCCGGGCGGCGGGGCGAGCATGGTCGGCGCGTCCCCGGCGGGCCGGTCGGAGACCGGCGGCTCGGTCAGCACGGCGGGCGCGGGCGGCACCGGCGAGGGTGCGGGCGGCACCGGCACCGGTGGCTCCCCGGCGGAGACCGGAGCAGCAGCCGGTGCGACGGCCGGAGCCGGGACCGGAGCCGGGACCGGAGCGGCAACCGGGGCCGGAGCCGGAGCGGCGGCAGCAGCCGGAGCGGCCGCGCCGCCCAGCTTCTCCGCCTCCGCCGCGATCGCCGCGGCCCCCGCCTCCTGCAGCCACTGCGGCGGGCTGAGCAGGAAGGAGGTGGCCTCCACCGGCCCCGGTGCGGGCTTCGCCGCCCCTGCCGGGTTGGCCGCGACCGGCCGCCCGTAGATCTCCTCGTACTGCCGGACCACCTCGTTGACCGGCAGCGCCGGCCACAGCGTGCTGGCGCCCGAGTCCCGGGCGATCACCAGCCGCGCCTCACCCGAGCCGGCCTGGTCCGCACCGGCCGCGCCGCCGTCCGGACCGGCGGCCGCGTCCGCGGGCGCGACCGCCCAGCAGACGAAGCCCAGGTCGAACTCCCGGACCCGCACCTCGCGCTGCTGCGAGCGCGGCACGCCGCCGTTGATCCACTCCTCGGCGAGCTCCTGCGCCTGCGCGTACGTCACCACGCCCGGTTCACCCCTGTCCGCATCCTCTTCGTCCCCCGTTCCACCTGCACCCCGGCGCCCACGCGCGTCAGCCCACCGGGACGGCGCGGGCGAACCCGCCGTCCACCATCAGCTCCGCGACCGTCTCCAGCTCCGGCGGGCTGCCGGCCAGCCGCAGCAGGAAGGCGTCGAAGTCGTCCCCGCAGGGCAGCAGCAGCCGGGCGCAGCGGTCCTCGGGGGCCTCCGAGGCGCCGGTGTCGCGGGCGTCGTCGTACAGGTGGAACCAGACCGAGCCGATCCGGTCGCCGCGCACCTTGAGCGCGACGATGCCGCCCTGCACGTAGGCGATGCCCAGGTAGTCCTTGGTGAGGTGGTCGCGCAGGCACTTGTTGGCGTACACGACGTCCTCGACGCCGTACTCCTCGCTGAGGGTCAGGAACGGCTGGTCGAGCAGCATGCCGAGCTCGGTGTCCAGCGCCACGCCGACCGGGCCGCGGCCGCCGCCCAGCTTGAGGAAGGTGCGGTAGGCGCCGGGCAGCCGGTAGCCGAGGCGCTCCTCGGCGCGCTGCACCAGGTCCTCGGGGACGCCGATCGGGTCGCCGCCGTCCTTGGCCAGCGAGAAGTGGACGGGCCGGCGCTCCTGCAGCGGGCGGGTGCCGCGGCGGGAGTGGTCGGCGGGCGAGGTGGCCAGGCCGCCGTGGTGCCGCAGCAGGGCCTTGACCTCGACCGGGACGAGCTCCATCCGCCGCCAGCCGGGGGCGGCCCGGCCGACCGCGTGGTGCCAGGTCCAGCCGGGCGGGGTGGCCACCGCGGTCTCCAGGTCGGCCCAGAGCGGGTGACCCTGGGTGAACAGCGCGGCGTTGGCCGAGACGTAGTCGGTCAGCCGCAGTTCGTCCACGCCGAAGCCCTCCGGCGGGTCGGCGACCTCGGCCGCCGCGGCGGCGTACGGACCGAAGTCCGGGTAGCCGGACTCGTCCACCCGGACCCCGGCCGGGTGCCGCTCCGCGCGGACCGGATCCGGGAACTGCACCACCTGACCTGCGTACGCCGCGTTCGGTGCGGCGGTGACGCCGGGCCGACCTGTCGTCATCTGGGAGCCCCCACTGGCTGCTGCAAATTCTCGGTGCGCTTGCTGGGCACCAGCCTATTGGGTCACCCCGCCGGCCGAGCCCCCGCACCCGGCGCCCGTCCCAAGACCTCCGCCACCCGCGTCTGCCGGGTCCACGTGAGGTGTGGCGGCCGTAGGCGGACCGGGACGGGGTGGTGCACCCGGCGTCGATCCCGGCGGCCCGCGGGAGGCCGGCCTGCGGGGCGTCCGTCCGGGAGTTGAGGCCGAACCGCTCGTGTCGGCACTTCTCCCGCGCGCCGCTCGCTCTCCGATCATCCGTACGGCATCGGCGAGTTCACCGCCGCCGGTGAACACCACCGGCCCCGCCCGTGCCGCCGGGCGCCCCGGGACCGCTCCGCGACGTCCACCGCCGGACGGCCGTCGGCCACCCGCAACGGTTCCCTCATCGGCGGGAGTTGACCGAACGGCGGTCGGGGCGCGCCCCCTTCGGCCCGCTGCCGGAACCGTAGCGGCCCCGGCTGCGGCCCGGGGACGGTTTCGGTAAATCAACGGACAAGTCGTGACGGCGGTGTGCGGATCCGGTCGAGGCCGGGTCAGGATGCCAACGGGCGTCCGGGCCGGTCCGCCAACGGCCGTACGGGCGTTCGACCGTGCCCGCACCCCGGTTGTGCGCTTGTCGGTGTCAAGTGACAGGCTTGCTCCGGCACCAACAGGAACCAACAGGGACCGGACCGCCGGGAACGAGGAGGAGGACACCGCATGACCACCGGTGAGCCGGCGGGCCCGCCCGTGCTGCGCCACCACCGCGACAGCCTGCTGCCCGCCGTCGCCGCCGCGCTGTCGCTCAAGGGCGGCGAGGTGCACACCCTGGCGGGCGACAAGGCCGAGCGGCGCCCGGTCCTGCACCCGCTGGTCGGCGAGTTCCTGGACACCCTGCCGGTCGAGGCCCGCGAGCGGTTCACCGGCCGCTGCCCGGAGGCCGTCCTGCTCTCCCAGTACCTGACCGCGGTCGACGGCAGGCGCTCCAAGCGCGCGGCCCGCAAGCCGATGAGCCTGCACGAGGCCCGCAAGGCGCTCAAGGGCGCCCGGATGACGACCGTCCGGATCCGCGAGGAGGGCGACCCGGCACACGGCACGCACGCCCCGCCGTGCCGCTCCTGCGCGCCGATGCTGGAGCACTTCACGGTGCAGAGCGTCGCCATCGGACCACCCGCGCGCTGACCGGTCGCGCGCCGGCCGCCGCCCTTCGTACGTCCCCCGTCCCCGAGCCCCGGAGTCCGCTCTGAATCCGCCCAGCCCGCCCCCGCCCCCGGCCCCCCTGTCCGCGGCCGGCACCCTCGGGCGGACCCGCCCGCGCTTCCCCGCCGACGTCGCCGCCGAGCTCAAGGCGGCCGGCTGGCACCCCGGCCGCTGGCAGATCCGGCAGGCCGAGGAGTGGGCCGACACCCTGACGGGGTACGGCGGGTCCGGCGGCGTCCAGCACGCGGTGTTCCCTGCGGCGGTCGAGGCCTGGGCCGAGTTCGGCGCCCTCGCCTTCGACCTGTCAGGCCCGGGCCGCCAGCTGGCCCGCACCCCGTTCCTGATCGACCCGCTGTGCGGACTGCACCAGCCGCGCACCCTGTTCGACCTCGGCCGGGCGCTGGGCACCCGGCTCGCCCCGCTCGGCGAGGAGGCGTACGGGCAGGCGCTGCTGGCCGTCGACGAGGAGGGCCGGGTCTACAGCCTGGACCACACCGGCGAGTGGTTCCTCGGCCACGGCATCGACCAGGCGATCAGCGCCCTGGTCCTGGGCACCGCCCCGGAACGGCTGCGCACCGCGGAGGGGTACTCCTAGCCCGAGCGGTGCGCCCCACCCCGAGCGGTCCGTGTCGGTCCCGGCGGTCCGCCCTAGCGCAGCCGGTCCGTCCGGACCGCCAGCCGGGACGGCAGCACCGCCTCGACCCGGAACCCGCCGTCCGCCTCCGGCCCGGCCGAGAAGGTGCCGCCCAGCGCGACCACCCGCTCCCGCATCCCGACCAGCCCGTTGCCGCCGCTGGGCAGCTGCGCCGCACCCCGCTCACCGCCGGGGCAGGCGTTCACCACGCTCACCCGCACCCCGTTCGGCGCGTACGCGAGCAGCACGGACACCTGCGCCCCGCCCGCGTGCTTGTGCGCGTTGGTCAGCCCCTCCTGGACGACCCGGTACGCGGTCCGCTCGGCCTCGCCGGTGAACTCCTGCCGGCTGCCGCTGACCGTCAGGGTCACCGTCATCCCGGCCGCCCGGGACTGGTCGACCAGCCGGGGCAGCCCGGCCAGCGAGTCCGGCTCCGGCTGCCGCTCGTCGTCCATCCGCAGGACGCCGAGGATCTCGCGCAGCTCGTTCAGCGCCTGCCGGCCCACCTCGCCCATCAACTTGGCGCTCTGCGCGGCCTTCTCCGGGTCCTTGACGACGATCCGCTCCAGCGCCCCGGCGTGCACCACCATCAGCGACACCCGGTGCGCCACCACGTCGTGCATCTCCCGGGCGATCCGGGTGCGCTCCTCCAGCCGGGCCCGGCGGGCGCGTTCCTGCGCCTGCTCGGCGAGCAGGTCCAGTTCGGTCTCCAGGCCGTGCGCGCGGTCCTTGAGCGACTCGATCAGCCGCCGCCGCGCCCCCATGTACAGTCCGGTGACCACCGGGGGGACGGTCAGCCCGACCGCCACCAGCACCGCTATCAGCACCTGGACCCAGAGCGCCGGCTGCTCCACCGCCGAGTCGCCCGGCGTCAGCATCGACACCATCATCACCGCGACCGCCTCGGCGAAGGCCAGCACCGACAGCGCCACCACCCGCCAGCGCCGCGAGGGCCATTCCCAGGTCTCCGCCAGCGTGTAGAGGGACACCACCAGCAGCAGCACCCCGAGCATCCCGGGCATCAGCACCAGGGTCACCAGCACCGGTACGGCCGGCCACCGCCGGCGCAGCACCAGCGAGCCGCCCGCCAGCGTGCCGAGCACCGCGACCGCGACCGTGCCCGCGCCCGACAAGTCCACCCGGGCGCCCAGGAAGGCGATCGTGCTGGCCGAGCACTCCAGCGCGGCCAGCAGCGCCAGCGCGATGTCCAGGAAGGCGCTGCGCGGCCGCTTCCACCACCAGAACGACCGGACCGGCGCGCGCTCCCCAGGCGACTTGCTCATGCGTGACAGCCTAAGCCGCAACCCCTTCCCTTCCCCACCGGGATGATCCGGCACACCTCGCGGACCGCTCAAGTGGTCCAGACCACAGGGGCTTCTCGGCGGGCCTGTCCGCCATCCGGCCACCTCTCGGACAGCGACCGCCCCGACACCTATGCTGGTCGCGTCGGACAGCGCGGTCCGCACGCGTCACACCCGCCACACTGCGCGTGGACCTGTGACGATGAGCCGTTGCCGAACCCCACCACCACAGGGAGCCAGCCGTGACCGCTCCGGTCCCCACCCCGGCGGACAGTCCCACCGCCATCGCCGACAATGCCGCCCTGCGCGCGGACATCCGGCGCCTCGGCGACCTGCTCGGCGAGACGCTGGTCCGCCAGGAGGGCCCCCAGCTGCTGGGCCTGGTCGAACAGGTCCGACTGCTCAGCCGCACCGACGGCGAGGCCACCGCCGAACTCCTCTCCGACATCGACCTGGACACCGCCGCCAAGCTGGTCCGCGCGTTCTCCACCTACTTCCACCTCGCCAACGTCACCGAGCAGGTGCACCGCGGCCGCGAGTTCGCCACCCGCCGCGCCCGCGAGGGCTCGCTGCTCGCCCAGACCGCCGACCAGCTCTCCGAGGCCGACCCCAAGCATCTTGAGGACACCCTGGCCCACCTCGCGGTCCGCCCGGTCTTCACCGCCCACCCCACCGAGGCCGCCCGCCGCAGCGTACTCAACAAGCTGCGCCGGATCGGCGAACTCCTCGACCGCATCCACCGCGAGGAGCTCGCCTCCGGCCTGGCCGCCGCCGACCCGGCCCGCACCAGCAGCGCCAAGCGCTCCGCCGACCGCCGCCTCGCCGAGGTCATCGACCTGCTCTGGCAGACCGACGAGCTGCGCATCGCCCGCCCCGAACCGACCGACGAGGCCCGCAACGCCGTCTACTACCTGGACGAGCTCTACCGCGAGGCCGTCCCCGAGGTGCTGGAGGAGCTGCACGAGGAACTCGCCCGGGTCGGCCTGAGCCTGCCCGAGGGCGTGCGCCCGCTCACCTTCGGCACCTGGATCGGCGGCGACCGCGACGGCAACCCCAACGTCACCCCCCAGGTCACCTGGGACGTCCTCAACCTCCAGCACGAGTACGGGATCAAGGACGCCCTCGCCGCCATCGACGAGCTGCGCAACACCCTCTCCACCTCCGAGCGGCTGGCCGGCGCCTCGATCGAACTGCTCGCCTCGCTCAACACCGACCTGCACCGGCTCCCCGAACTCAGCCCCCGCTACAAGCGGATGAACGCCGAGGAGCCCTACCGCCTCAAGGCCACCTGCATCCGGCTCAAGCTGGAGAACACCCGCGAGCGCCTGGCCGGCGGCACCCCGCACGTCGAGGGCCGCGACTACCTCGGCACCCGCGAGCTGATCGCCGACCTGCGGCTGATCCAGGACTCGCTGCGCGCCCACCGCGGCGAGCTGATCGCCGACGGCCGGCTGGCCCGCGCCATCAACACCATCGAGGCCTTCGGCCTCCAGCTCGCCACCATGGACGTGCGCGAGCACGCCGAGGCCCACCACCACGCCCTCGGCCAGCTCTTCGACCGCCTCGGCGAGGAAGCCTGGCGCTACGCCGACATGCCCCGCGAGTACCGGCAGCGGCTGCTCGCCAAGGAACTGCGCTCGCGCCGCCCGCTCGCCCCCACCCCGGCCCCGCTGGACGACGCCGGCACCAAGACCCTCGGCGTCTTCAACACCATCCGCGAGGGCTTCGAGCGCTTCGGTGACGAGATCGTCGAGAGCTACATCATCTCGATGTGCCAGGGCGCCGACGACGTCTTCGCCGCCACCGTGCTGGCCCGCGAGGCCGGTCTGATCGACCTGCACGCCGGCATCGCCAAGATCGGCATCGTGCCGCTGCTGGAGACCACCGACGAACTCCAGCAGGCCGACCGCATCCTGGACGAGATGCTCTCCGACCCCTCCTACCGGCTGCTCGTCTCACTGCGCGGCGACGTCCAGGAGGTCATGCTCGGCTACTCCGACTCCTCCAAGTTCGGAGGCATCACCACCTCCCAGTGGGAGATCCACCGCGCCCAGCGCCGACTGCGCGACGTCGCCCACCGCTACGGCATCCGGCTGCGCCTCTTCCACGGCCGCGGCGGCACCGTCGGCCGCGGCGGCGGCCCCTCGCACGAGGCGATCCTCGCCCAGCCGTGGGGCACGCTGGAGGGCGAGATCAAGGTCACCGAGCAGGGCGAGGTCATCTCCGACAAGTACCTGCTCCCCTCCCTCGCCCGGGAGAACCTGGAGCTGACCCTCTCCGCCACCCTCGCCGCCTCCGCGCTGCACACCTCCCCGCGCCAGGCCCCCGAGGAACTGGCCCGCTGGGACGCCGCGATGGACCAGGTCTCCGAGGCCGCCCACACCGCCTACCGCGCCCTGGTCGAGCAGGACGACCTGCCGAAGTACTTCTTCGCCGCCACCCCGGTCGACCAGCTCGCCTCGCTGCACCTGGGCTCCCGCCCGTCCCGCCGCCCCGACTCCGGCGCCGGCCTGGACGGCCTGCGGGCCATCCCGTGGGTCTTCGGCTGGACCCAGTCCCGCCAGATCGTCCCCGGCTGGTACGGCGTCGGCTCCGGCCTCGCCGCCGCCCGCGAGGCCGGCCTCGGCGACGTGCTGGACGAGATGTACGGCCAGTGGCACTTCTTCCGCAACTTCCTGTCCAACGTCGCCATGACGCTGGCCAAGACCGACCTGCGGATCGCCCGCCACTACGTCGAGCAGCTGGTGCCCACCGAGCTGCACCACGTCTTCGACCAGATCGTCGCCGAGCACGAGCTCACCCTGCGCGAGGTGCTCCGGCTCACCGGCGAGAGCGAACTGCTGGAGCACAACCCGGTGCTGAAGCAGACCTTCACCGTCCGCGACGCCTACCTCGACCCGATCTCCTACCTCCAGGTCGCGCTGCTGCGCCGCCAGCGCGAGGAGGTCTCGGCCGGCCGCCACGAGAACCCGCTGCGCGCCCGCGCGCTGCTGCTCACCGTCAACGGCATCGCCGCCGGCCTGCGCAACACCGGCTGACGGCCGGGCGAACGCACCGAAGGGGCCGCTGTCCATCCCCCCGGATGGGCAACGGCCCCTTCGCGTCACGTTCCTACTCGCCCGGCTCGCCCGCGCGCCGCCGCTTCAGCCACAGCGCCGCACCGCCGGCCACGACCACCAGGCCGCCGCCGACCGCCAGCAGCCCGGCGTCCGGCCCGACCGAATCGCCGAGCACCGGGGCGAGCTGCGCCGCCGCGGGCTCCGGCGAGACCACCGCATCCGGCTCTGCCACCGGATCGGCGTGCGCCACCGCACCGCTCGACAACAACACCCCGGCCGCCCCCAGCGCACCGGCGGCACCGACCCGCCGTCCGAGCTGCTTCAGCCGGACCACCCGGAGCCGCCGAAGTCGGCGGACCGGACGCAATCTCCGCATCGAGAACTCCCCAGGACCCGTTCGCGTACCAGGCCGACGCTATCCGATCCCGCACAGGGTTCTCACACGGATTCAGGTTTGGCGCGGCAAGCGTTGTACGACTGTTGCGTACCCCGCACAGCACGTCCATGACGGCGTGTCAGGAGTTGTACGTGCCCTGCGCCCGCTCCAGCCCCTCGGACAGCAGCGCCTCCACCGCGTCCGCCGAGCGGTCCACGAACCACTCCAGCTCCTTGCGCTCGGTCGAGGAGAAGTCCTTCAGCACGAAGTCCGCGACCTCCATCCGGCCCGGCGGACGGCCGATCCCGCAACGCACCCGGTGGTAGTCCGGGCCCAGTGACTTGGTGATCGACTTCAGCCCGTTGTGGCCGTTGTCCCCGCCGCCCAGCTTCAGCCGCAGCGCCGCGTAGTCGATGTCCAGCTCGTCGTGGACGGCGATCAGCGCCGAGGCCGGCACCTTGTAGAAGTCCCGCAGCGCCGTCACCGGCCCGCCGGACAGGTTCATGAAGGACATCGGCTTGGCCAGCACCACCCGCCTGCCCGCCAGCCGCCCCTCGGCCACCTGTGCCCGGCTCTTGTGCGCCTTGAACTTGGCGCCCATCCGCTGCGCCAGCAGGTCCACCACCATGAAGCCGATGTTGTGGCGGTTCCGGGCGTACTGCTCCCCCGGGTTGCCCAGCCCCACCACCAGCCAGGGGCCGTCGTACTCCTCAGCCATTCCCACTCTCCTCGTCGCCCTCGCACTCGACGTCATCATCCCGGACACACCGCTGCCCCGGCCGCTCCAGCGGGAGCGACCGGGGCAGCGGTCTCAGCGACTAGCGCGAGGCTCAGGCCTCGGCGCCCTCGGCGGCCTCCTCGGCCTCCTCCTCGGCCGGGGCGGCCTGGGCGGCGATGACCTGCAGCACGACGGCGTCGGCCTCGACGGCCAGCGAGACGTTGGCCGGCAGGACGATGTCCTTGGCGTGGATGGAGGCACCGGCCTCCAGGCCCTCGACCGAGACGGTGACGGCCTCGGGCAGGTGGGTGGCCTCGGCCTCGATCGGCAGGGCCTGCAGGACGTGCTCCAGCAGGTTGCCGCCCGGGGCCAGCTCGCCCTCGGTGTGGACCGGCACCTCGACGGTGACCTTCTCGCCACGCTTGACCAGCAGCAGGTCGACGTGCTCGATGGTGCGCTTGATGGCCTCGCGCTGGACGGCCTTCGGCAGCACGTACTCGTCCTTGCCGTCGATCGGCACGACCAGCAGGGCGTTCGGGGTCTTGAGGGCCATCATCAGGTCGTGGCCGGGCAGGTTCAGGTGAACCGGGGCGTGGCCGTGGCCGTAGACGACACCGGGGACGAAGCCGGCGCGGCGGGCGCGGCGGGCGGCACCCTTGCCGAACTCGGAACGGGTCTCAGCGGCAAGACGGATCTCGGACACGACTGCACTCCTCGTGAAGACTGGCGCGGGGGTGCAGGCAACGCGAAAAACCGCCGGGACCACACCCTCAGTACGTTCGGGGGTCACTCGGCGGCAACGGCCTCTGCCGGCGGACGGAATCCGCTACCGGCAGCGCGTCGATCACGGTGTCGGCACCCGTCCAGCGGGCACACGGCATCCCTCGCCGAGCAGTTTCACGAGTCTAACCGCACCGGTGCCCTCCCGTGAAATCGGCGGCGGCCCCGGCCCGCCGGGGACCGGGGCCGCCGCACGGGGCCTTCGTCAGTGCACGCCCGTCAACGCGGGCGCGCAGTCGTCAGCGCACGCGTCAGTGCACGCCCTCGAAGAGGCTCGTGACCGAGCCCTCCTCGAACACCTCGCGGATCGCGGCCGCGATCGACGGGGCGATGGACAGCGTGGTGATCTTGTCCAGCTGGAGCTGCGCCGGGGTGGGCAGCGTGTTGGTGAACACGAACTCGCTCACCCGCGAGTTCTTCAGCCGGTCCGCGGCCGGGCCGGAGAGCACGCCGTGGGTGGCGGCCACCAGGACGTCCGCGGCGCCGTTCTCGAACAGCGCGTCGGCGGCGGCGCAGATGGTGCCGGCGGTGTCGATCATGTCGTCCACCAGGACGCAGACCCGGCCCTTGACGTCACCGACGACGTCGGCCGACAGGATGGTGTTGGCCTGGGTGATGTCGCGGCGCTTGTGGATGATCGCCAGCGGCGCGTCCAGGCGGTCGCACCACTGGTCGGCCACCTTCACCCGGCCGGCGTCCGGCGAGACGACGGTCAGCTTGGAGCGGTCCACCTTCTCGCCGATGTAGTCGGCCAGCAGCGGCAGCGCGAACAGGTGGTCCACCGGGCCGTCGAAGAAGCCCTGGATCTGCGCGGTGTGCAGGTCCACCGCCATCAGGCGGTCGGCACCGGCCTGGCGCAGCAGATCGGCGACCAGGCGGGCCGAGATCGGCTCGCGGCCCAGGTGCTTCTTGTCCTGGCGGGCGTACCCGTAGAACGGCAGGATCGCGGTGATGCTCTTGGCGGAAGCCCGCTTCAGCGCATCGATCATGATCAGCTGTTCCATGATCCACTGGTTGATGGGAGCCGTGTGACTCTGCATCACGAAGCAGTCCGCGCCTCGCGCCGACTCCAGGAAGCGGACGTAGATCTCGCCGTTGGCGAAGTCGAGGGCCTTGGTCGGGACCAGCTCGGTCCCCAGCGCCTCGGCAACCTCCTTCGCCAGCTCCGGGTGGGCACGGCCGGAGAAGAGCTTCAGCTTCTTCTCACCCGACGTCGTGATCCCGCTCACTGCACCGTCTCCTCGCGTTGCGGACGCTGAACCCCTTCCCCGCGGAGGGCAGGCGCAGCCCGCACTCACGGAGGATCGGGGAATTGTCGGTACGCCTGGACACGGGCGGTAAGCCCAGTGGCGCACGTATGTCCTCAAGGTTACGCGCCCGCGTAGAAACCGTCCGCCCCGGGACCGCCCCGCGGGCGCACCGCCCGCCCCGTCAGGCCTCGGCGGCCCCGTCCGTCGCGGTCTTCGCGGCCTGCGCGGACGCGGTCCCGGGGCGCTTGCGCTCGACCCAGCCCTCGATGTTGCGCTGCTGCGCCCGGCCCACGCCCAGCGCGCCGGGCGGGACGTCGCTGGTGATCACCGAGCCGGCCGCGGTGTAAGCGCCGTCACCGACGGTGACCGGGGCGATGAACATGTTGTCCGAGCCGGTGCGGCAGTGCGCGCCGACGACCGTGCGGTGCTTGTTGATCCCGTCGTAGTTCACGGTGACCGAGGCCGCGCCGATGTTGGTGCCCTCCCCGATGGTGGCGTCGCCGATGTAGGAGAGGTGCGGCACCTTGGCGCCCTCGCCCAGCTCGGAGTTCTTCACCTCGACGTAGGTGCCGACCTTCGCCTTGCGGGCCAGCTTCGCACCCGGCCGCAGGTAGGCGTACGGGCCGACGGCGGCCAGCTCGCCGACCTCCGCGCGGTCGGCCGTGGTGTTGCTCACACGGGCGCCGGCGCCGATCAGGGTGTCCTTCAGGGTGGAGTTCGGGCCGACCTCGCAGCCCTCGCCCAGGTGGGTGCCGCCCTGCAGCTGGGTGTTCGGCAGCACCACGGCGTCCGGCTCGTACGAGACCTGCACGTCGAACCAGGTGGTCGCCGGGTCCACCACGGTGACGCCCGCGCGCATCGCCTGCTCCAGCAGGCGGTCGTTCAGCAGCCGGCGGGCCTGCGCCAGCTGGACCCGGTCGTTGATGCCCAGGATGTCCCGGTGGTCCTCGGCGACCACGGCGCCGACCCGGTGCCCGGCCTTGCGCAGGATCTCCAGGGTGTCGGTCAGGTACTCCTCGCCCTGCGAGTTGTCCGTGGTGAGCTCCGCCAGCGCCTCGACCAGCAGCTTGGCGTCGAAGGCGAAGACGCCCGAGTTGATCTCGGTGATCGCGCGCTGGGTGTCGCTGGCGTCCCGCTCCTCGACGATCGCGGCGACGGTGCCGTCCTCGTCGCGCAGGATGCGGCCGTAGCCGAAGGGCTCGGGGACGACGGCGGTCAGTACGGTGACCCCGTTCTGCTGCGCGGTGTGCGCGTCCGCCAGTCGGCTCAGGGTCCGCCCGGTCAGCAGCGGCGAGTCCCCGGCGGTGACGATCACGGTGCCGTCCAGCACCACACCGTCCGCGGTCAGCGCCTCCAGCGCCGTGCGCACCGCGTGCCCGGTCCCCTTCTGCTCCTCCTGCACCACCGGCCGCACCGCCGGGTAGTGCGCCGCCAGGTGCTCCTCCACCTGCTCGCGCTGGTGGCCGACCACCACCACGAGCTGCGCCGGCGTCAGTTCCGCGGCCGCCGACACCGCGTGACCCACCAGCGAGCGCCCGCACACCTCGTGCAGCACCTTGGGCAGCTTGTTCGACTTCATCCGGGTCCCGCCACCGGCGGCGAGCACGACAACGGCGGCAAGCGAATTGGCACCCATGCGGGGAGGCTCCTCAGTAGGTTCACAGAGAGGGCAGAGCAGGCCAGAACGCGGATCCGCACATATGCCCTGGCGCTACGAGGATAGCTTCGGAAGAAAACCCGCCCACTGGCCAGATCGGGCCACCGGACACGTACACGGCTCCGCCGGATGGACTCGAACCATCACTGCAAGGCTCCAAAGGCCTGCGGGCTGCCAATTACCCCACGGCGGATAGCTGGTCAGACCCTACCCGAGTCAGCCCCGCCCTGGGTATCAGCTATGCCCATCCACCACCCCTCGATTCGGCGGTGCAGGTCCGCGCTCCCCGACACGCTGATCGAGAGGCAGCCGCGGTAGCCACTCCCGATGTTCTTCCGCGCTGTCTTCGGATCGTGCCGCTTGAGCGTCGCTCGTCGCAGAAACTCCGCCGTCACCCCCGCGATCCGGGCCCAGTGCCGTTCAGCCTCATCCGCCGACTCGTGGATCGACACCCGCAGGCGCCATCGATCCTGCCCGACGCCCGACTCGGAAGAGCTCCCGATCGCTGAGGCCACCGATCTCGGCACGGGCCGCCGCCTTGTCGCCCGGCGTTCCTCTTCACGCTGGCGGCGACCCGGCCCCCAGCGGGTCTCGGCGGCCTTCCGAGACTGTTCCCGGCGAGTGATCGGTCTCGGCGGATCCCGAACCCGGATGGAGATCGAGCTCCTCGACACCCCCGGCTCGGCCTGGATCCCGTCGTAGGCGGGCCCCTCGCGGCGGAGACGACGGGCGGCTTCGCGCCGTTCGATCTTCGGTCGCATGCGACGGGTACGTGTGCGGCTCGTCCCGTCACGGGCTGGTTCCAGGGTTCATCCATCCAGTCGGGTGAATTCACTCAAGCGCCGCGCGGCAGCGTGTTCCCCTGGACATGAAGCACAACCTACGATGCCGTAGGTTACGCCAACGTAGGCTCCGCTCTGTCCCGTTCCGGGACGCCGCGAAGGGACGCCCATGACCATCCAGGCCGGCCAGGCGCATGCGGGGGGCGCCGCGCTCCCCGATCCCTCGCCCGATTCCTCGCCCGATTCCTCCCCCGATCCCTCCGCCGACGCCGCGACCCGGCTGTCCGCCACCCGTGGCGGGGAGAAGCAGGGCTTCGCCGAGCGCCTCGCGCTCGCCCTGTTCATCCTCGTGCCGTTCACCGCGCTGGTCGCCGCCGTGCCGGTGGCCTGGGGGTGGGGGCTGGGGTGGACGGACGTGGCGGTCGCCGTCGCCATGTACTTCCTCACCTGTCACGGCATCACCGTCGGCTACCACCGTTACTTCACCCACAACGCCTTCAAGGCCAACCGCCCGATGCGCCTGGTGCTGGCGATCGCCGGCAGCCTGGCCGTCGAGGGCCCGCTGGTGCGCTGGGTGGCCGACCACCGCAAGCACCACCGTTTCAGCGACAAGGACGGCGACCCGCACTCGCCCTGGCGCTACGGGGAGAGCGTCCCGGCGCTCGTCAAGGGCCTCTGGTGGGCGCACATGGGCTGGATGTTCGACGAGGAGCAGACCCCTCAGCTCAAGTACGCCCCGGACCTGGTCCGCGACCCGGCCATAAGGCGGATCTCCCGGCTGTTCTGGCTCTGGACCACGATCTCGCTGCTGCTGCCCGCACTGGTCGGCGGCCTGGTGAGCCTGTCCTGGGAGGGCGCGCTGTCCGCCTTCTTCTGGGGCTCGCTGGTCCGCGTGGCGCTGCTGCACCACGTCACCTGGTCGATCAACTCGATCTGCCACGCGGTCGGCCGGCGCCCGTTCCGCTCCCGGGACCGCTCCGGCAACGTCTGGTGGCTCGCGGTTCTCTCCTGCGGCGAGTCCTGGCACAACCTGCACCACGCGGACCCGACCGCGGCCCGGCACGGGGTGCTCCGCGGACAGATCGACTCCTCGGCCCGACTGATCCGCTGGTTCGAGCTGGCCGGCTGGGTCCGGGACGTCCGCTGGCCGGACGCGCAGCGGATCGCCGCCCGCCGCGCCGCATGAGGCGGCGCTTCCAGCATGATGTAGGGGTGAACGGGAGCAGCGCAGACAGCACAGGCGGTCACCACAGCACGCGGACGGACGCGGCGCCCGGAACGGCGCCGGTCCGTCCGCGGGCTGCTGCACCGGCGGGCGCGCCCGCCAACGGGGGCACGGAACGGGGTACGGACGGGGGCGCGGCCGCCTCGGCCCCGCGCCGCCGGGGCGGCCGGGTCCGGATGACCGGCAAGCAGCGCCGGGAGCAGCTGCTGGAGATCGGCCGGACGGTCTTCGCGGAGCGCGGCTACGACGGCACCTCGGTGGAGGAGATCGCCGAGCGCGCCGGGGTCTCCAAGCCCGTGGTGTACGAGCACTTCGGCGGCAAGGAGGGGCTGTACGCGGTGGTCGTGGACCGCGAGATGCAGCTGCTGCTGGACATGGTGACGGGGGCGCTCACCGGCGGGCACTCGCGCGAGCTGCTGGAGCAGGCCGCGTTCGCGCTGATGGACTACATCGACACCTCGACGGACGGCTTCCGGATCCTGGTCCGGGACTCGCCGGTGGCCCAGTCGACCGGCACCTTCGCCTCGCTGATCAGCGACATCGCGACCCAGGTCGAGGACATCCTGGGCCTGGAGTTCAAGTCCCGCGGCTTCGACGCCCGGCTGGCCCCGATGTACTCGCAGATGCTGGTCGGGATGGTCGCGCTGACCGGCCAGTGGTGGCTGGAGGTCCGCAAGCCGGACAAGGCGACGGTGGCGGCGCACCTGGTGAACCTGGCCTGGCACGGGCTGGAGGGCCTGGAGCGGCACCCGAAGCTGGTCGGCGACCGCAGGGGCTGAGCCCGTACCGGGCCCGGTCGCTACCGCCTCACCCGGACTGTTCCACCCGGGCTGTCACCCCACTACCGCTTCACCCCCACCGCGAAGATCCGCCGGAACGGGAACACCGTCCCGTACGGCCCGGCCGGGTAGGCCTCGCGCAGCAGCCGCCCGTACTCGGCAAGGAAGGCGGCCCGGTCGGCCGGGTCGGCGAGCCTGGTGAGGACGGGCCGCAGGGCGCTGCCCTTGACCCACTCCAGCACCGGGTCCGGCCCCGGCAGCAGGGTGCGGTAGGTGGTCTCCCAGACGTCGGGGAGGCAGTCGGCGCCGGCCAGGGCGTCGAGGTAGCGCTCGGGCGGGTGGACGCCGGAGCGGACGGCGTCGGCGCCGAGGGCGTCGCGCCAGCGGGGGCTGCGGCGCAGGTCGGCGAGCAGGGTGTGGCTGGGGGCGTCGAAGTTGCCGGGGACCTGGAAGGCGACCGCTGCGCCCGGGCGCAGCGCGGCGGCCCAGCGCGGGATCAGGTCGAGGTGGCCGTCGATCCACTGCAGGGTCGCGTTGGAGACGATCAGGTCGGGCCGGGCCGGGGCGGGGTCGTACGCGCGGGCGTCGGCGAGCAGGTAGTCGGCGGTGGGTTCGCCCTCGGTGCGGGCGGTGGCGAGCATCGGGGCGGAGTTGTCGATACCGGTGATCCGGGCCTGCGGCCAGCGTTCGCGCAGGACGGCGGTGGAGTTGCCCGGGCCGCAGCCGATGTCGAGGATCACGGCGTCGTGCGGATCCGGATCCGGGAGGGCGGGGACGCGGGCGATCAGTTCACGCAGCGGGCGGGTGCGTTCGTCGGCGAAGCGCAGGTACTGCGCCGGGTCCCAGACGGGGGTGGTCATGGCTCACCTCGCAGGTATCTCGACATCAAGATATCTCGATGTAGCCTCGCTGGCACATTTCTCGATGTCAAGAGACTTCACATCGACACATCCACCGATACACTGATCGTCATGGAGGACGAGGTCGACAGGCTGGTCGCAGCATGGCGCCGAGAGCGCCCCGACCTCGACGTGGAGCCGCTTGAGGTGCTCAGCCGGGTCAGCCGGCTCGCCCGGCACCTGGACCGTGCCCGCCGCACCGCCTTCGCCGAGCACGGCCTGGAGCCCTGGGAGTTCGACGTCCTGACCGCCCTGCGGCGGGCCGGCTCCCCCTACCAGCTCTCCCCCGGCCAACTGCTCACCCAGACCCTGGTCACCTCCGGCACCATGACCAACCGGATCGACCGGCTCACCGGCAAGGGCCTGGTCAAGCGCCTGCCCGACCCGGACGACCGGCGCGGTGTCCTGGTCCGGCTGACCGACGACGGCCGGGACCGCGCCGACCAGGCGCTGGCCGGGCTGCTCGCGCACGAGCGCGAACTCCTCGCGCAGCTCAGCTCCGGACAGCAGGGCGAACTCGCCGCACTGCTACGGCTGCTGGTCGCGCCGTTCGACAACATCCCCGGCTGAGCCCTGTCCGCCGCCGTTCAGGGGGCGGAGGCGATGGACGGCGGCACCGCCGGCTCGGAGGGGCTGACCCCGGCCCGGCGGGCGACCGCGACGGCGGCCAGGGTGGAGTGCACCCCGAGCTTGCCGAGCACGTTCTGCATGTGGGTACGGACGGTGTGCGGCGACAGGTAGAGCCGCTCGGCGACGGCCTGCCGGCCCAGGCCCGCCACCATGCAGCGCAGGATCTGCTTCTCCCGCGGGGTGAGGGTGTCCACCAGCCGCTCGCTCTCGGTGCGGTCCCGCCGGGCGGTGGTGAGCTCGCGGATCACCCCGGTGAGCAGCGCGGGCGGCAGATGCGTCTCATCCCGCAGCACGCCCCGGACCACGGCCAGCAGCCGGGCCAGCGAACTCTCCTTCGCCACCCAGCCGGTGGCACCCGCGTGCAGCGCCCGGGCGGCGCGGTGCGGGTCGTCGGCGGTGGCCAGGACGACGGCGCGCAGCCCGGGGTGGGCACGGCGCAGCCGGCCGAGCAGGGTGATGCCGTCGGGGGGCGGGGAGACGGCCCTGAGCTGGTCGGCACGCGACTGCTCGGGGCGCAACTGCTCCGGGCGCAGCTGGTCCGCCGGACGGGCGACGGTCGTCGGCGCCGCGGACCGGCGGGGCGGCGGGGCGATCGGGACGGTCGGGGCCTGGCGGCGCCGGGCCTCCTCGGCCGGTTCGCCCCCCGACCTGGCCCGGGCGCCCGCGGCCTCGGCCCCCAGGTCGGCGTCGATCAGCACCACGTCGTAGGCCCGCCCCTCGGCGGCGGCGCGCTCCAACGCCCGCTCGGCGGCGGCCGCGCTGCCCGCCGCGCCCACCTCCACGTCGGGCTCGGCGGCAAGGGCCGCGGCCAGTGCCTCGGCGAAGATCCGGTGGTCGTCGACCACCAGGACCCGGATACGCCCCATCGTCACTACCCCCTGCTCAGAGCGCCCGAGCCCGGGAGCGGGGACCGGTCCGGCGGCCGTGCTCCGAACCCGTCGCTCCGCCCGCCCACCGGTTGGCCGGTGAGGCCGAATCGGCGCCGGCCCCCACCGGTACCGCACTCAGCGTACGGGCCGGGAAACCCTCCCGTGGTGGATTGGTGAACTTTCGTCAGGAGCTGTGTGAGTGGCCGGACTTGTTCGGCCCGGACGGCCCCGGGCGCCTTCCGCGCCCCCGGGACCGTCCCGACTCGCCCGTGGTCAGCCGGCGTTCTTCTCCAGGGTGAACTTCCAGGCGTCGGCCACGATGTCGTCCAGGTTCGGGCGCCGGGGCGTCCAGCCCAGCGCCTGGTGGGCGCGCTCGGCGGAGGCCACCAGCACCGCCGGGTCGCCGGCCCGGCGACCGGCCACCTGCACCGGGATCTCCCGGCCGGTGACGCGCTTGACCGACTCGATCACCTCGTGCACCGAGAAGCCGCTGCCGTTGCCCAGGTTGCAGATCAGGTGCTCGCCCGGCTTGGCGGCGTCCAGCGCCAGCAGGTGCGCCTCGGCCAGGTCCGCGACGTGGATGTAGTCGCGGATGCAGGTGCCGTCCGGGGTCGGGTAGTCGTCGCCGTACACCGCGATGTGCGGGCGCCGGCCCAGCGCGGCCTGGAAGACCAGCGGGATCAGGTGCGACTCGGGGTCGTGGCGCTCACCGTAGGCGCCGTACGCGCCGGCCACGTTGAAGTAGCGCAGCGAGACGGCGGCCAGGCCGTGCGCGACGGCCTCGCTGGTGATCAGGTGGTCCACCGCGAGCTTGGTGGCGCCGTAGGTGTTGGTCGGCGCGGTGCGGGCGGTCTCGGCGATCGGCACCGCCTCCGGCTCGCCGTAGGTGGCGGCGGTGGAGGAGAACACCAGCTTGCGCACGCCCGCCGCGCGCATCGCGCTGATCAGCTCCAGCGAGCCGGCCACGTTGTTGCGCCAGTACTTCTCCGGGTCCACGACCGACTCGCCGACCTGCGACGAGGCGGCGAAGTGCAGCACGCCGTCGAAGGAGCCGTCCAGCACCGTGCCGGCCTCCTGGATCCGCCCCTCGACGAACTCGGCACCGGCCGGGACGCCCTCGCGGAAGCCGGTCGACAGGTCGTCCAGGACGGTCACCTGGTGCCCCGCCTCCAGCAGGTGGGCGGCCACCACGCTGCCGACGTAGCCGGCGCCACCCGTGACCAGGTACTTACTCATGATGAGACCTCCAGCGGGCGATGGGTCCGCCCGGTCGGCGGCCATCGACGGAATGCGTACGACTGCCGTCAATTGTCCCTGCCCGGCGGGGTGCTCCCGACCACCGGGGCGCTCGCTCCCGGGCTTTCTCACCCAGTCCTCAGCCGCTCTCCACAGCCACCGTCCTCAGCCGCCGTCCTCAGCCGCCATCCTCAGCCGCCGGACATCCGCTCCAGCAGGCCGGTGCGCGCGGCCACCGCGGCCGCCTCCAGCCGGGTGCGCGCGCCCAGCTTCATCAGCACCCGCTGGACGTGGGTACGGGCGGTGCTCGCGGCGATCCGCATCCCGGCGGCGATCGCCGCGGTGTCCTCGCCGTCCGCGATCCGGGCCAGCACCTGCACCTCACGGCGGGTCAGCAGTCGCAGCAGCCGGACCGCCTCGTCGTCCGGTTCGGCCACCGGGCGCAGCAGTTGGTCGAAGGCCCCGCGCAGGACGTCCACCGCCACCGCGGCCTCGCCCGCCCGGGCCCGCCCGATCGCCCGCTCGACCACCTCGATCCGCTCGTCGCTGGGCACATACCCGGCCGCGCCGGCCGCGAACGCCCCTGCCACGCCCCGCAGTTCACCGACCGGTCCGAGCACGATCACGGCCACCTCGGGGCGCTCCCGGTGGATCCGGCGCAGTCCGTCGAAGGCGCCCGGCTCTCCTGGCGCGGCCACGCCCAGCAGGCACACCTCCGGCCGCCGTCCGGCCACCAGGTCGGCGGCGACGCCGGCCGGCGCGCCGACCGCGAGCACCCGGTGGCCGCGCAACTGGAGCGCGGTGGCCAGCGCCTCGGCCAGCAGCCGATGGTCGTCGACCACCACGAGTCGAACACCCATGACGCCCTCCCGGTCGGGGTCCGGCTCGCGCCCGCACCCCTCGGGCGGGCGGCCGATGACGCACCATCACAGCGCATTCCGCACCCGACCCGCTAGGCCACCGCGTGTCGGCGGCTCGGCCGGGCCCGGGCCTCGCTGGCGCCGGGCTGGATCAACGGGCTGGATCAATGGGCTCGGGGAACGCGAAAGACCCCCGCCGCGAGGCGAGGGTCTTTCAGTGGAGCCCCCATGCGGAATCGAACCGCAGACCTTCTCCTTACCATGGAGACGCTCTACCGACTGAGCTATAGGGGCTTGCCGGGTTTGTTTTCCCGGGCCGGTCGAACAAGGAAGACATTACACGGCCGTCGACCCGAAAGGGAAATCGACCCCACCCGGGCCCACCTCGGGCTCCGCCCGGCCCGCCTCCGGCCCCTCAGTCCTCGGAGTGCGCCGCATCGAACTCCTCACGGGCCGCGAGCATCCGCCGGGCGCGCCGCTCCGTCCAGCGGCCGAGCGGGGAGACCAGCTCCGCCAGCTCCCGACCGAGCGGCAGCAGGTCGTAGACCACCCGCGGCGGCGTCTCCGGGAAAACCGTCCGGAGCACCAGGCCGTCGCGCTCCAGGGTGCGCAGCGACTGGGTGAGCATCTTGCGGCTGACCCCGCCGATCCCGCGCTGGAGTTCGGAGAAGCGCTGCGGCCCGCAGGCGGCGAGGCTCATCAGGATCAGCAGCGACCACTTGTCGGCCAGCTCGGCGAACATCTCGCGACTGGGGCAGAGCTGGGCGAAGACGTTGAGCTCCAGCGCCTGCCCGTGTGGCTGACTCTGCTCCCGGGCCGTTTCCTCCGTCGTCATACCGACCAGGGTAGCCCGGCGGTCTCCGATCCACCCCTGGTAACCGATAGAGACTTGGTTTATATTGGAGACCGTTCGACGGGCCGGGCGTCCGCAAGCTTCGCCCTGCCCTGGCCCGTCCCCGCCACTTCCCCACCGGCCCACCGCCGTCCCGTACAGGAGCGCCCCGCATGACCGCCATCCGCCCGACCGTCGCGATCGCCTACCACTCCGGCTACGGCCACACCGCCGTGATAGCCGAGGCCGTCGCCCGCGGTGCCGCCACCGCAGGTGCCGAGGTCGTCTCGATCGCCGTCGACACCATCACCGACGAGCAGTGGGCCCAGCTGGACGCCGCCGACGCGATCGTCTTCGGCTCCCCCACCTACATGGGCACCGCCTCCGGCGCCTTCCACGTCTTCGCCGAGGCCACCAGCAAGCGCTGGTTCACCGACGCCTGGAAGGACAAGGTCGCGGCCGGCTTCACCAACTCCGCCTCCAAGAGCGGCGACAAGGCCAGCACCCTCGGCTTCTTCCAGACCCTCGCCGCCCAGCACGGCATGAACTGGGTCAACCTCGGCCTCAAGCCCGGCTGGAACGCCACCACCGCCAGCGAGAACGACCTCAACCGCCTCGGCTTCTTCAGCGGCGCCGCCGCCTCCTCGCCCTCCGACGCCGGCGTCGAGGCCGTCCACAAGGCCGACATCGCGACCGCCGAACACCTCGGCGAGCGCGTCGCCCGGCACACCGCGATCGTGCTGGCCGGCCGGGCCGCCCTGGCCGGCTGACCCCTCCCCGCGCCTGCGCCTACGCCGCCGGGTCCGTCCCCAGGACGGGCGCCCGGCGGCGTCCGCCGTCCACCGCCGCCAACTCCGCTCCCGTGGTCTCCGGCAACAGCCGCAGGCACCCCAGGGCCAGCAGGCCCAGTCCCGCCACGTACCAACCCACCGGCTGCGCCGTCCCGTACGCCGCGGTCAGCCTGGTCGCCGCCAGCGGCGTCGTCGCACCGCCGATCACCCCGCCCAGGTTGTACGTCAGCGCGGCCCCGGTGTACCGCACCCGGGTCGGGAACAGCTCCGGCAGGAACGCCGCCACCGGCCCGAACATGCAGCCCAGCACCACCATCGCCCCCGCCAGCCCGACGAACATCAGCGGCCGCCGCACCGTCTCCAACAGCGGGAACACCACCAGCGACCAGCCCGCGGCGAGCCCCGTCGCCCACTGCAACGTCCGCCGCCGCCCCCACCGGTCACTGCGCGAGGCACTCAGCCACACCATCACGGCCATCCCCGCCGCCCCGACCAGCAGCATCGACAGCACCAGCGTGCTCGCCACCCCGAGGCCGGACGTCGCGTACGCCAGCGCGTACGTCGTGGTCAGGTAGAACAGCGCGTACCCCACGGTGATCGCCCCGCCGCCCGCCAGCACCGGACGCCAGTGCTCGCGCAACACCTCCACCACCGGCGGCCGCTCCCTGCGCTCGTCCGTCCGGAACAGCGGGGACTCCTCGATCCGCAACCGCACGAACAGCCCCACCGCCACCAGCAACGTCGAGGCCAGGAACGGCACCCGCCAGCCCCACTGCCGGAACGACCCCTCGCCCATGCCGAGTTGGAGCGCCAGGAACACCCCGTTGGCCAGCACGAACCCACCCGTCGGCCCCAACTGCAGGAACCCCCCGTACCGCCCCCGCCGCCCGGCCGGCGCGTTCTCCGCGATCAGCAGCGCCGCCCCGCCCCACTCCCCGCCCAACCCGACGCCCTGACACACCCGCAACACCACCAGCAGCACCGGCGACCACCACCCCCACACCGCGAACCCCGGCAACACCCCCACCGCCGCCGTCGCCAACCCCATCAACAGCAGCGACACCACCAGCGTGGTCTTCCGCCCCACCCGGTCCCCGAAGTGCCCGAACACCACCGCCCCCAACGGCCGGGCCAGGAACGCCACCGCATACACCGAGAACGCCGCCAACAGCGCCCCCACCCTGCCCAGTGCGGGAAAGAACACCGGCCCGAACACCAACGCGGCCGCCGTCCCGTACAGAAAGAAGTCGTAGAACTCGATCGCCGTTCCGATCAACGCCGCAGCCGCCGCCCGCCGCAACTGCCCTACCCGCCAAGCACCCTCCGCATCCATACCACCAACCCTCACCACCCCCCAGACACCCCACCAGCCGCCACCCGGGTGACCCCAGCGCACGCCCACAGCCCTCACGCCGGGGCACGTCGGTGGCCTCCACCCCGGTCTTGGGGTGGAGGCCACCGGGTGATCGTGGGACTCAGCGGCGACGGCCGCGAGGCGGCTCCGGCTGTGCGGGCGGTTCCCAGCCTTCGCGAGCCTTCTCGCGGAGCGCTTCAACGCTCGTTGCGGTAGCTCGCGAGCCAGGCACAACCCTCCCGGACCAACCGCCCTCAGTGTCTGCGGACAGTACGTCCAGGGCCTGCGACGGAAGCAGTCCTCGAGCCTTGGCCTCTCGGAGCTTGCCGAACCAGTATGTACTGCCATTCATCGCAATGGCACCAACGGAAAGCCGCCCCTCGCCGGAGCGATGGGCCGGGGTCGGGGTCGGGTTGGCGCGTGGTGGCATGACGCCGTCGCGTGAACCACATCCGACGCCACCCGATGAAGCCCACGGATCCCCGCGTCCGGCACTACACCGAGGCCCAGATCAAGACCCTCATCACCGAAGTCCACGAGCACGGAAGGAAGTTCGGCCTCGCCTGGCCCTTCGCGACCACCGACACGACCCTCGACGGACGCGTCCTCGTCCGCTTCAACACCGCTCCGATCACGACCCTGTTCAACCTCCTCCTCGACGCCGAGCGAGGTGACCCGTGCGAGCCGTGACCGAGCGCACCACCGTCCACTACCTCACCGCCGAGTCCGCCCCCGACGCGGCTCTCCAACTCCGGCTCGCCGTCGACTTCGGCACCCACGCCCCCCGGCGACCACCTCGCCTTCCCCCTCACCCGTAGCCAGGCGGAAGAGCTCCTCTTCTTCCTCTCCGCCCACTTCGGGGCCCACCGGTGAGACTCGATACCGCCAACTTCCTGATCGGCACCGCGTTCGCGATCCTCATCGCCCTCGCCACCGTCGCCCTCGGCGTCCTCACGGCCCTCAGGACGCCACCCCGCGAAGACCAGACCGCCGACCACGCGGCCACGAACCCGCCCGAGGCCTAACCGTCGGCCCACGCCGCACGCTGAACCGCTTCGCCTCAGCCGAAGAGGTTCAGGCACTGCCCGACGGCCAGGGGCACACCTGCGGCAGGGCAGCCAACCGACTTCCGGCTACCGCGCGTAGGGGTTGTCGTCCGGCGACACCCGAGGCTCGTGCGCCGGCGGAGGAGGCGGAAGCACCAACCCCGGCTGCTGCTGTGGCACCGGCGACACACGAGCCTCAGGCTGCACAGCCGGCTTCCGCCGCCGTACTACGGCGAACACCACCCCGGCCACCAGCACCAACCCGGCCACCACGGCGCCCACGATCGGCAGCGCGCTGCCACCCGACCCGGACGACGCATCAGCCTTCGGCTGCGAACTCGGCGCACCCACCGCCACCTCGGTCGGGCTCACGACGGGAGTCGGCGCCGACGACGTAGGGGCCGCCGAACTCGCAGACGCGGACGGGCTCGGCGACGGGGAAGGATCCGCCGCCGGAACCGGAGACACATCCGCCGGGCCAGGATCCCCCGGATCCGTCAAAGCAACCCGGGGCCGCACGGCGCCGTAACCGCTAACGTTGTTGCGCACGGAACCGTCATGCGGCTTGCCCGCCGTATTGATGAGAACCCGCAATACCTGATTCGCAGTCCAGTCCTTGTGCACTGACCAAACCAGTGCTGCCGAGGCAGACACCAGTGCGGCAGCATCAGACGTGCCATGGCTCTTGCAGTACTCGGTATCAGCCGTACAAGCAGCGACGATATCCATTCCAGGCGCTACAAGGACCACCTGTGGACCTTGCTCGGATTCTGCGGTCACTACAACATCGTGATCAACAGCTCCAACGCCAACCACATTGGGCAGGCCGCCCGGGTAAGAGACCGGGTTCCCGGACTGCGCTTCATTCCCGACGCTGGCCACAACCAGGGCTCCCTTGGTCCGCGCCCCCGCAAGGATGCCGTTCAGCTTTCTCACATCCTCCGATGAGAAGAGCGCCGCATCCATACCCTGTGAGATATTGATGACCTTTGCTCCCTGGTCAACCGCATAGTTGACCGCCTGTCCGATCTGGTCGAGAAAGTCAGACGGGAGAGCCGCCGATACGGAACCGTTATTGATCTTGAGTGGAAGAATCTTGGCCCCCGGTGCCAGGCCATAAGCACCTGTCCCTCCGACACTCTTACCAGTTCCGGCAATCAGGCTCGCCATCTCTGTACCGTGCCCGTCGGCGTAGGACCCCACGCCCCCGGAGCCACCGCTGAAGTCCTTGCCCGGCAGAAATTGCCCCGCCAGATCAGGATGGTCCAGCTTGAATCCACCGTCGATGATCGCAACCGTGATCCCCTGGCCCTTGGAGACCTTCCACATCTCCGACGCATGCATGGCGTCCAGATGCCATTGCTTCTCACGAATCGATCCATCCGCGGCCGCCGGCCCTGCAATCGGGCCGACTACGACTCCCGCCGCCAGAAGCGCCGCAGCAGCAGCCCGCCAACGCACTCGTGCGTTCGTCCGCCCCATCACAACTCCTCGTCGATCTCTCGCTGGCCGGGAAAACCTGCCCCGAACAGGTCTGCCCGGCCGCCGGGCGAGCCCAGTGGCCGGGCAGTCGTTGCCGCCCTACTCAACCACGTCCGGATTGCTGTGCGGCGTACCGCTGGTCCAGGTCTCCTCGTCCTCGTGCAAGTAGTCGGCACGCTTGCGGCGGTCGCGCTCGTTCCGCCCACCGTGGCCCCCCGTACCCGGGGCCATCATGCCGTTCTGCCCGGACCGGCCGCCGCCTTCGGCCGCTTCCGCTGCGGCCGCACGGTTGCGCAGACCCGTACCGCCCGGTGTGAACTCCCCACCGACGGCCGGGCCCTTGCGGCCGCCGACCGTACCGCCGGGGGTCGAGGTGAGGCCCCGGCCGCGCGAGCCGCCACCCCCGCCGACGACACCGTGGCCGCCGCCCATTCCGGGGTGCATGCCCATTCCTCCACCCATGGGCGATCCGGCCCGGCCACCGCCGACCGGTCCGGCCTCACGGCCGAAGACCGTTCCGCTGGGCAGGCCCGGGGTGCCGGACTTGCCGGGAACCTGGCCACCGCCGAAGGGGACCGTGCGGGCGGGAATCGAGCCGCCACCCTTGCCCGGGATGTAACCGCCACCAGTGCCCTTGGCCGGGATCGAGCCACCGCCGGTCCCGATCGGGAAGCCGGTGATCGGCCCACCACCCGGCAGGCCCGGCGTACCGCCAGGGCCGCCACCGGGACCGCCCGGGTAGATGGGAGTGCCACCCGGGCCGTCCGGCAGCAGGGGACCAGTGCCGGGGCCAGTCGGCCCGGTCTGACCAGGCAGGGTCGGCAGGCTGTCGAGGCCAGTGCCCGGGCGGTTGACCGGGTCCGACGGGTAGGACGGCGGGTTCGAGGAGCCCGGGTCCTGCGGCGCGGGCGGCAGTTGTCCGCCGCCGTGCGGCGGAGTGGAGCCGGTGTGGCCCGGGTTGGCCGGGTCCTGCCAGCTCGTTCCCGGGTCTCGGGGCCTCACCGAACCGCCACCGTAGTTGCCTACGGACGAACTGCGGCTTTCGCTAACGCTGCCGCCACCTGCGCGAGGAGCGCGCGGGGAACCACCGTAGTTGCCGCCGCTTCCCCCGTCTCGGGCGATCGCTGTGGAGTCGTTCTGGTTCGACGGTGCGGGCGTCCCCGGCAACACCACGTCGCCGAGCCCGTTCAGCGTCGTCGTAGCCGCCGCATACGCCTGCCCCAGCTTCTCCATCTGGTGGATGGCTTCCTGGTGCGCCTGGTAAACCCGCTGCGACGCGGCCTGGAACTCGGCTCCGGAGACCCAGCCTTCGGGTCCGGGCCTACGCTTCTTCATGATCGCGTCGAGGTTCGCGGGGGTCGGACCCTCCGGCGTGAGGTTGGCCGACGTGTAGGCCTCCTTGTCGGGCGCACCCTGGCGCCCGTACCTACTGACCGCATCTACGTCAGTCGTCGGCACCTCCGGCACGGCAGCCTTTGCAGTGCTGAGTGCTTCACCGGCCTGGTGCATGGCGTCGCCCGCGCCCGAGGAGTAGGCGCCCAGCTTCTCGGCGGACTGTTGCAGGTTCCCGGCCCACGTCTTGAAGTTCTCCGCAGCCTGACCTTCCCAAGTGACCTGGCTGAGGTGGGACTTAAGCGCAGCGCTCAGCTCGTTCAGCACACGGCCGGCCGCCTGCAGCTTGGTGCCGCGACTCAGGACCAAGTCGGGCTTGGTGTCGTCGACCATGCCCTTGAGTACGGCGTGGTCCATGCGTTCGAATTGTGATTCGTCTGCCATTACTTACTCCCCCGTTCCCCGTGGTTCCTCTCCACCGACCGCCATCACAGGTCGTTCTTGCCCGCGGGTCCGTTCGTCCCCGCCACACCCGCGCTCTTCGCGACCGAGTTCTGAGCAGCAGTCGCGTTGTCCTCGTTGGTCCTGTAGTTGCCCGCCGTGCCCGTCACCGCCTTCTTCATCGCATCGATCTGCGACACGAAATCCTTGTGCAGCTTGACGAGCTGGGTGTGGACCTTTTCATAGGTGCTGGACAGGGTCACCGCTTCCAGGAACTGACCGGCGGAACCCCCACTGACGAAGCTCCCCTGGGTCAGATTCTGCGCCTCAAGCTTGTACGGCGCCGCCTCTGAGCCCTCCATCGCCTGGAGCAGGGCATCAACCTTCTTCGCGAACGCCGTGAGCGTGTCGATCTCGACCTGGACGTTCTGCCCGCCGAAGGCGGTCACCAGGTCTTGAGCGCTCGAATACGTCTGCGACTCGCTGATGGTGGGGCCGTACATCTTCGGATTGGCGGGCAATACGTAGGTATCGCCTGCCGCCGACGGGCTGGCGCCCGCAGGGTTCGTCCCTCCGGGACTCGTAGCCGTGCCTGGCGTATCCGGATCTGCCACAGCAGTCCACCTCTCCCCCGTACGGCCGGGCACCCCGGGCAACCCCGTGCGCTCCGCCGCAACACACCGTCAACTTCTCGGCCTTGCCGTCCTGGTCGGTTCAACCGCCCACCCCGTGGGCGGTTTCCGCCTCCGTTATCGTAGCCACCACCTCTGTCGGCCCGGCAGGGCCCTTGGCCGCCCGTGCACGATCGGTACGAACTTGACACGTACAGCCGGCCACCGGGCCCCTGGGTAGACTGACCCGGTAACGCCCATCTGCCGCGCAATGTCGCACAGCAGCGACCCGTAGGCCGCAGAACGGACGTGACCCCGTATGCCTCCGAGCAAGCCGACGCCCTGGTGGGCCCGCGCCGTGCGACCGGCCCGGCCGCCGCTGCCGTGGGCGCTGATGGCCCGGGCCGCCGTCGGCATGGCGGTACCGCTGACGGTCGGCCTCCTGGCCCACCGCCTGGACCTCGGCGTGTTCGCCGGGCTGGGCGCGATGCACGCGACGATGAACGACCGTGCGGAGCCGGCGAACCAGCGCGCCACCCGCATCGCCACCGCCGTGCTCGCCTCCGCTCTCGGCATGCTGATCGGCACGGCCTTGCAGCACGCCCACGTGAGCGCCACCGTCCTCGGCGGCGCGCTGACGCTCACCGCCTTCGCCTCCGGGGCGTTGAGCGCGACCGGCCCGCGGGGTTCGGCGGCCGGGATGCTGTTGCTGGTGTCGGCCGCCTTGGGCAGTGGGATGCCGCTGCCGCATCCGTGGTGGGCGGCGGCGACGATGATGCTGGCGGGCGCGGCCCTGGTGGTCCTGCTGGGTCTACCGGTGAGGGCCGATCACCGGTCCGGCTCCGATCCCCGTAACCGCGCGCTCGCCGCCGTCTACGAGGCGCTCGGCCGCACCCTCGCCGATCTGGGCACTCCGCAGGGCGCCGCCTCGCGCCAGGTGCTGACCGCTCGCCTCAACCAACTACAGGATCTGCTCCCGAACTCGAGTCGGAAACAGGTCGGCCGCGAAGCCCTGCACCGCATGTACGAGGCCGCCCTCGCCGCCACCGAGGCCGCGACCGGCCTGCTGTGGGCCTGGCGTCCGGTCCCGGCGGAGGTCGCCGAGGTCCCGAACCACCTGGCGCGGGCCGTACGGCGGGGCGGCGGCGAGGTCGCGGTGCCGGACTGGGGGCCGGACACCCCGGCGCGGCAGGCGCTGGACGTGGCGCTGCGCGCCGCGGCCGACACCGTCGCCGGCCGCACGACGCGGATCGGCACCGCCCCCGCGTCGCCGCCCGACCCGTGGCGGCTGCGCGCTCGGCTGTTGTCCCGTCCCTCCGTCCGGTACGGGCTGCGCGTCGCGCTGTGCATCGCCGTCGGCGCGGCGGTGACCGCCAACTACCCGCTCAGCAAGAGCTACTGGGTGCCGATGACGATCGCCTTCGTGCTGAAGCCGGACCTGGGTTCGGTGTTCCTGCGCGCGGTGAGCCGTGCGATCGGCACGGTGCTGGGCGTGGTGGTCACGGCGGCGCTGCTGTCGCTGACCACCGAGAAGTGGGCACTGACCGCGATGGCCGCGCTGTGCGTCGCGCTGCTGCCGTACGCCACCGCCGCGCACTACGGGCTGAACACGGTGGTGATGACCCCGATGGCGCTGGTCCTGCTGCAACTCGGCGGCCGGAGCGGCGTGGCGGAGTTCTGGCCGCGGGTGCTGGACACCGTGCTCGCCAGCGCGGTCGTGCTGCTCTTCGGCTACCTGTTGTGGCCCGAGCGCCCGCGCCACCGCATCGAGCCCCGGCTGGTGGCCGCGACCACGGCCCTGCGCGCCTACCTCGACGCCACCACCCAGGACAGCCGGTCCCAGGTCTGGCTGCGCCGCACCGCCTACCGTTCGCTGGCGGACGCCCGTCAGGAGGTGCGGCAGGGCCTGGCCGAACCGCCGCCCACGGGCCGGCTGGCCGAGCAGTGGCTGCCGGCCACCGCCGCGTTGGAGCGGCTGGGCGGCGCGGTGGCGGCCTTCGCCGCGCAGATCCGGTACGGCGGCCGGGTGCCCGATCCCGCGGAGACCGAGCGGGTCCGCCGGGCGTTGGACGAACTGACCGCCGCCGCCCGGGAGCACCGCCCGCCGACGCGGCCGGCGGTGCGTCCGACGGCGCCGCACGACCCCGCGCTCAGCGCGCTGGGCCGTGCGGCGGACGAGCTCGAAATCCTGCTCAAGAAGCAGTAGTTCAGACCTGCTCGGCCAGCTCCAGCCAGCTCATCTCCAGCTCCTCCTTCTCCTCCCGGACGGCGCGCAGCTGCCCGTCCAGCTCCGCGACCTTGGAGAAGTCGGCGGCGTGCTCGGCGAGTTGGGCGTGCAGCTTGGACTCCTTCTCGTCCAGCTTGGCGATCTGCCGCTCCAGCTTCTGCATCTCCTTCTTCGCCGCCCGCAGGTCCCCGCCGGACAGCCCGGCAGCGGCGGCGGCCTCAACGGCCGGAGCAGCGGGAGCGGCAGCCGCCGCAAGAGCCGCCATCCGGGCCCGCCGCTCCAGGTACTCGTCGACGCCCCCCGGCAGCATCCGCATCTTCTTGTCGCCGAGCAGCGAGTACACGACGTCCGTGGTGCGCTCGATGAAGAAGCGGTCGTGACTGATGACGATCATCGAGCCGGGCCAGCCGTCGAGCAGGTCCTCCAGCTGGTTGAGCGTCTCGATGTCCAGGTCGTTGGTCGGCTCGTCCAGGAACAGCACGTTGGGCTCGTCCATCAGCAGCCGCAGCAGCTGCAGCCGCCGCCGCTCGCCGCCGGAGAGGTCGCCGACCGGCGTCCACTGCTTGTCCTTGCCGAAGCCGAACTGCTCGCACAGCTGCCCGGCGCTCATCTCCCGGCCCTTGCCGAGGTCGACCCGGGAGCGGATCTGCTCGACGGCCTGCAGCACCCGGGTCTCCGGCTCCAGTTCGGCGACCTCCTGGGAGAGGTAGGCCAGTCGCACGGTCTTGCCGACCTTGACCACCCCGGAGGTCGGCTGCACGTCGCCCTCGGAGGCGTACGCGTCTCGCATGGCGCGCAGCAGCGAGGTCTTGCCGGCGCCGTTGACGCCGAGCAGGCCGATCCGGTCGCCGGGGCCGAGCTGCCAGGTGAGGTTCTCCAGCAGCAGCTTGGGGCCGGCCGTCACGGTGACGTTCTCCAGGTCGAAGACCGTCTTCCCGAGCCGCGCGTTGGCGAACTTCATCAGCTCGCTCTTGTCCCGCGGCTCCGGCACGTCCGCGATCAGGGCGTTGGCCGCCTCGATCCGGTAGCGCGGCTTGGAGGTGCGGGCGGGTGCGCCGCGGCGCAGCCAGGCGAGCTCCTTGCGGGCCAGGTTCTGGCGCTTCTGCTCCTCGACGGCCTCGATCCGGGAGCGCTCGGCGCGGGCGAAGACGTAGTCGGAGTAGCCGCCCTCGTACTCGTGCACGTCGCCGTGCTGGACGTCCCACATCCGGGTGCAGACCTGGTCGAGGAACCAGCGGTCGTGGGTGACGCAGACCAGCGCGGAGCGGCGCTTCTGCAGGTGCTGGGCGAGCCAGTTGATGCCCTCGACGTCGAGGTGGTTGGTGGGCTCGTCCAGGATGATCAGCTCGGGCGAGCCGAGCAGCAGCTTGGCGAGGGCGATCCGGCGGCGCTCGCCGCCGGAGAGCGGGCCGATGACGGTGTCCAGGCCGTCGGCGAAGCCGGGCAGGTCGAGGCCGCCGAAGAGGCCCTCGATGATGTCGCGGATGCGGGCGTCGCCGAGCCACTCGTGGTCGGCGCGGTCGGCGATGACCTCGTGCCGGATGGTGGCCTTCGGGTCGAGCGAGTCGTGCTGGGTGAGGACGGCCGGTTCGAGGCCGCCGTTCCAGGTGATCCGGCCGCCGTCGGGCTCCTCCAGCTTGGCGAGCATCCGGATCAGGGTGGTCTTGCCATCGCCGTTGCGGCCGACGACGCCGATCCGGTCGCCCTCGCTCACGCCCAGGCTCACCGCGTCCAGCAGGGTGCGGGTGCCGTAGACCTTCGTGACGGACTCGATGGTGGCGAGGTTGACGGCCACGTGTGCTGCGCTCCTGGGTTCGGCGGTCGCGGGGCGGCCCGCCGTCAGCGGCGGGGGCGCTCCTCTCGGGGACTCCCCGATCACCCCAGCCTAACGGGCTGGCCGACACCCCACGGACGGGCCGAGGCCGCGGCGACCACGGCGTTACGGCGCCACCGAGGCCCCCGGCACCGGCCCGTACGTGGCGTGCGCGGTCCGGCAGGTGCCGGAGGCCCGCAGCGCCTCGGCGACGGCGGTGGCCGCGTCCGCGTCCTTGGCCAGGAAGGCGCAGGTCGGCCCGGAGCCGGAGACCAGGGCGCCGAGCGCGCCGGCCTCGGTGCCGGCCCGCAGGGTGGCGGCCAGCGCGGGGCGCAGCGAGAGCGCGGCGGGCTGGAGGTCGTTGGCGAGCGCGGCGGCCAGGGCGACGGCGTCGCCTTCGGCGAGGGCGGTGAGCAGGGCCGGGTCGGCGTCGGGGGTGGGGACGTCGGTGTCGCTGGAGCCGGTGCCGGCCTCCTCGCGCAGCCGGTCGCACTCGCGGAAGACGGCGGGGGTGGACAGGCCGCCCTCGGCGACCGCGAAGACCCAGTGGAAGGTGCCGGAGACGGCGAGCGGTTCCAGGAGCTCGCCCCGGCCGCGGCCCAGCGCGACACCGCCGACCAGGGCGAAGGGCACGTCGGAGCCCAGTTCGGCGGCCAGTTCCAGCAGCGTCTCGACGGGGGTGTCCAGCTTCCACAGCGCGTCGCAGGCGACCAGCGCGGCGGCGCAGTCGGCGCTCCCGCCGGCCATGCCGCCGGCGACCGGGATGGCCTTGGCGATGTGCAGGTGCACTCCGGGGTCGGCGATCCCGTGGTGGGCGGCGAGCAGCCGGGCGGCGCGGGCGGCGAGGTTGCTGTCGTCCAGCGGGACGGCCTCGGCGTCCGGCCCGGAGCAGGACAGCGTGACGCCCTCGGAGGACTCGGTGGCGGTGACCTCGTCGCCGAGCGCGACCGCGAAGAAGACGTTGGCCAGGTCGTGGAAGCCGTCGGCGCGCAGTCCGCCGACCCCGAGCTGGACGTTGACCTTGGCCGGCACCCGTACGGTGATCACACGCTGTCCTCAGCAGACTCGGCAGACTCGGCAGGCTTGTGCTCGGCGATCGCGGCGAACTGTTCCACCGTCAGCATCTCGCCGCGCAGCTTGTGGTCGATCCCGGCGGCCGCGAGCGCCTGCTCGGCCCCGGCGGCGGAGCCGGCCCAGCCGGCCAGCGCGGCGCGCAGGGTCTTGCGCCGCTGGGCGAACGCGGCGTCGACCACCGCGAACACCTCCTCGCGGCTGGCGCTGGTCTTGGGCGGCTCGCGGCGGATCAGCGAGACGAGGCCGGAGTCGACGTTGGGGGCGGGCCAGAACACGTTGCGCCCGATGGCGCCGGCCCGCTTCACGTCGGCGTACCAGTTGGCCTTGACCGACGGGACGCCGTACACCTTGTTGCCGGGCTTGGCGGCGAGCCGGTCGGCGACCTCGCTCTGCACCATCACCAGGGTCCGCTCGATGCTGGGGAAGGTCGCCAGCATGTGCAGCAGGACGGGCACGGCCACGTTGTACGGCAGGTTGGCGACCAGCGCGGTGGGCGCCGGCCCGGGCAGCTCGGTGACCTCCATGGCGTCGCTGAACACCAGGTCGAAGGAGTCCACCCGACCGGGCATCCGGGCGGCGACGGTGTCCGGCAGGTGCTGCGCGAGCACCGGGTCGATCTCGACCGCCGTGACGTGCCGCGCGACCTCCAGCAGCGCCAGCGTCAGCGATCCGAGCCCCGGCCCGACCTCCACCACCGCGTCCTGCTCCGTCACGTCAGCGGCCCGGACGATCCGCCGCACGGTGTTGCCGTCGATGACGAAGTTCTGCCCGCGCTGCTTGGTCGGCTTCACGCCGAACGCGGCCGCCAGCTCCCGGATGTCGGCGGCGCCCAGCAGGTGGCTGTCAGGGGTGGGGTCGGTGGTGCTCACGCGCCAAGGATACGGGCGCGGGAGGGGCTCAGAGTTCGAGGACCTCGGCGAGGCCGATCTCCACGGGGTACGGCACCGAGGTCCGGAGCACCCCTTCGTGCTGGGCGACGGGCAGGCAGACGCCCTTCTCCTCGAACCGTTTCCTCGGACCCAGAGTTCCGTTCGCTCGGCTCAGTACCCGAAGGCCCGCGCGGTGTTCTCCGCGATCGCCGCCGACAGCTCGTCCTCGTGCAGCCCCAGGGTGGCGGCCATCGACCGCACCGTGACCGGGATGAGGTACGGAGCGTTCGGCCGCCCCCGGTACGGGTGCGGGGTGAGGAAGGGGGCGTCGGTCTCGACCAGGATCCGGTCCAGCGGGGTGGCGAGCAGGGCGTCGCGCAGCGGCTGGTTGGCCTTGAAGGTGACGGGGCCGGCGAAGGAGAGGTACCAGCCGTGCTCGGCGCAGACCTTGGCCATCTCGGCGTCGCCGGAGTAGCAGTGGAAGATCGTCCGTTCGGGGGCGCCCTCGGCCAGCAGGACGGCGATGACGTCCTCGTGGGCGTCCCGGTCGTGGATGACCAGGGCCTTGCCGTGCCGCTTGGCCATCTCGATGTGGCGGCGGAACGACTCCTTCTGGATCTCCACGCCCTCCGGCCCGGTGCGGAAGTAGTCCAGCCCGGTCTCGCCCACGGCGAGCACCTGCGGCAGCGCCGCGAGGGCGTCTATCTCGGCGAGCGCCTCGTCCAGCGCCGCCTGGCCGCCCGCGGGGCGCTGCTGCCCGGACCAGCCGTCCGGGTCGCCGAGGAAGATCCGCGGCGCCTCGTTGGGGTGCAGGGCGACGGCCGCGTGCACCTGCCCGTACTGGGCCGCCAGCTCGGCGGCCCAGCGCGAGCCGGGCACGTCGCAGCCCACCTGGACCACCGTGGTGACCCCGACCGAGGCGGCCCGGGCCAGTCCCTCGGCCGGGGTGCCGGCCTGCATGTCGAGGTGGGTGTGCGAGTCGGCCACCGCCACGGCCAGGGGTTCCGGCAGCGGCGGCGGGGTCGACCGGTCGTCGTCCTTGGCGGCCATCAGGAGGCCGGCTTCTCTTCCAGGCGCGGGAACAGGATCTCGCCCTTGGTGACGGTGGCACCGGCGGGCAGCCGGCCCCAGTCACCGGCGGTGGCGACGGTCTGCGCGGCGAGCGCGCCGAGGCCCTCGGCGGCGCCCAGCGAGTCCCACAGCTTCTCGGCGGTGGACGGCATCACCGGGTTGAGCAGGACGGCGGTGCCGCGCAGCGCCTCGGCGGCGGTGTAGAGGATGGTGGCCAGGCGGGCCTGCCCCTCCTCCGACTCGTCCTTGGCGACCTTCCAGGGCTCCTGCTCGGTGAGGTAGCCGTTGACCTGCTTGACGAACTCGAAGATCGCCGCGAGGCCGCCGGCGAAGTCCAGCTCCTCGCCGATCTTCTGGTCGGCCGTCTCGACGGCCGTGCGGAGCCCGTCCGCGATCGCCTGCTCGGCGTCACCGTGCGCGGCCGAGGCCGGCAGCGCCCCGCCGAAGTACTTGCCGACCATCGCGGCGACCCGGGAGGCCAGGTTGCCGAAGTCGTTGGCCAGCTCGGAGGTGTACCGGGCGGTGAAGTCCTCCCAGGAGAACGAGCCGTCGGTGCCGAACGGGATCGCCCGCAGGAAGTAGTAGCGGTACGCGTCCACGCCGAAGTGCGACGTGAGGTCGGTGGGCGCGATGCCGGTCAGGTTGGACTTGGACATCTTCTCGCCGCCGACCATCAGCCAGCCGTTGGCGACGACCCGCTTGGGCAGCGGCAGCCCGGCGGCCATCAGCATGGCGGGCCAGATGACCGCGTGGAAGCGGAGGATGTCCTTGCCGACCAGGTGGACGGAGGCGGGCCACAGCTCGGCGAAGCGCTCCGGGTCGCTGCCGTAACCGGCCGCGGTGATGTAGTTCTGCAGCGCGTCCACCCACACGTAGAGGACGTGCTTCTCGTCCCAGGGCAGCGGCACGCCCCAGTTGAAGGTGGAGCGGGAGATGGAGAGGTCCTGCAGGCCCTGCTCGACGAAGCGCAGCACCTCGTTGCGGGCGGACTCGGGAGCGATGAAGCCGGGGTTCTCGGCGTAGAACTCCAGCAGCTTCTCGCCGTACGCGGAGAGGCGGAAGAAGTAGTTCTCCTCCTCCAGCCACTCGACCGGCTTCTTGTGGATCGGGCAGAGCTTCTCGCCCTCGGTGGCACCGTCCAGCAGCTCGTTGGGGAGCTTGTACTCCTCGCAGCCGACGCAGTACGGGCCGGAGTAGCCGCCCTTGTAGATCTCGCCCTTGTCGTGCAGGTCCTGGACGAACTCCTGCACCCGGGCGGTGTGCCGCTCCTGGGTGGTGCGGATGAAGTCGTCGTTGGCGATCTCCAGGTGCTCCCAGAGCGGCTTCCAGGCCTCCTCGACCAGCTTGTCGCACCACTCCTGCGGGCTGACGCCGTTGGCCTCGGCGGTCCGCATGATCTTCTGACCGTGCTCGTCGGTACCGGTCAGGTACCACACCTTCTCGCCGCGCTGGCGGTGCCAGCGGGTGAGGACGTCGCCCGCCACCGTGGTGTACGCGTGGCCCAGGTGGGGTCGGTCGTTGACGTAGTAGATCGGGGTGGAGACGTAGTACGCCGGGGCGCTCGTCCCGGTGGTGCTGTGTTCTGCAGTGGCCGCCATGGTCGGAAAGCTTAGTCGGGCCCGAACGCCCGCCTCGACCGCATTACCCGCGCACCCGCCCGACCACCCCGCGCACCCGACCGGACCGCCCGACCACCCCGCGCACCCGGAGGGGCCGCCCGCCGCACTGCTCGCGGCGGGCGGCCCCGGTCGCGCTCCCCGTGCCCGCGGTCAGGCCCTAGCCCAGCAGCCGCGACCAGAACCGGGCCCAGCGTCCGCGCGGCTTCTCGGGCCCGGACACCGGGGGCGCCCCGGCCGGCTCGGCGTGCGCCGGGTAGCCGGGAGCGTGCTGCCAGGGCTGGTCTGCGACGGCCACCCGGCCCTCGCGCATGATCCGGACGGTGTGTCCACCGCATCCCGGGCAGGTCGGCTTGAGCAGCGGGGACGGTACCCGGACACCGTTGGCGTGGTACTCGAACACGGTGTGGCCGTCCTTGGCGACGTGGTGCTCGATGTCGTACGCCTGCTCCCAGCCGTACCCGCAGCGCAGGCAGACGAAGGAGTAGGCCTCCCGTACGGTCTCGACGGGAGTGTGCGGCCGCCCGGCCAGGCCGGGTGCGCTCAGTGCGTTGCCGCCAAGGGGGCTACCGACGATCTCGCTCATAGCCAACTCCCAGCGCCCGCCGGGCGCTCGCCCGGCTGGGTCTTTCCATTCCAGGAAATGCCCGGACCGCCCCGGCCGACGCCCTTCTTGTGAAGACTTGGATGCGGGTTGGGAAGTCCTATACGAAGGGCCTCCCGAAGCCTGCGAACCACGACCGAAACTTCAGCTCAGCGGGCGTTTACCGGGGCCTTCCCTCCAAGGTACGACTCCCCGCCCGCCACGCAACCCCCGGAATTCACCCCTTTTTCAGTGCCTCTTCCGAGGCCTCCTTCTTCGCCGCGACCACCGCGTCGAAGACGTCCCGCTTGGGCACGGAGAGTTCGACCGCGACCGCCGCGATGGCCTCCTTGCGCCGCTCCCCGGCCTCCTCCCGGACGGCCACCAGCCGGGCCAGCTCGGCCGGGGTCAGCTCCTGCGGCGCGGCCGGCGGGGCGCCCGCGACCACGACCGTGATCTCGCCCTTGACGCCCTCGGCCGCCCAGGCCGCCAGCTCGCCGATCGGCCCGCGCCTGACCTCCTCGTAGGTCTTGGTGAGCTCGCGGCACACGGCGGCCGGCCGCTCGGGCCCGAACGCCTCGGCCATCGCGGCCAGCGCCTCGGCGATCCGGTGCGGCGCCTCGAAGAAGACCATGGTGCGCGGCTCGGCGGCGACCGAGGCCAGCTGCCGGGCCCGGTCGCCGGTCTTGCGCGGCAGGAAGCCCTCGAAGGTGAAGCGGTCGACCGGCAGGCCGGACAGCGCGAGCGCGGTGAGCACGGCGGACGGCCCGGGCACCGCGGTGACCTTCACGTCGGCCTCGACGGCCGCCGCGACCAGCCGGTAGCCGGGGTCGGAGACGGAGGGCATCCCGGCGTCGGTGACCAGCAGCACCCGGGCGCCGTCGAGCAGCGCCTCGACCAGCTCGGGGGTGCGGGCGACCTCGTTGCCCTCGAAGTAGGAGACGACCCGCCCGGCCGGGGTCACCCCGAGCGCCTGGGTGAGCCGGCGCAGCCGCCGGGTGTCCTCGGCCGCGATGACGTCGGCCGTGGCCAGCTCGGTGAGCAGTCGGGGCGGGGCGTCCGAGACGTCGCCGATGGGGGTGCCTGCGAGAACGAGTACTCCTGTCACGGGTCCCATCCTTCCAGCTCCGGGCGGCCGGGGCGTTTGGTGACGATTCGGGCAGCTTCCGAGGGACCGGTCACCCGTACGAGGAGCGCCCCTACGATGTGGCGGATGAACGGCGACACGGCGGCGCAGACGCCCACTGGTACGGACCACTCCGCGCAGGGCGGTGTCGGCCTGCTGTCCCCGCCCCAGTCACCCCTGAGCTGGCGGGAGCGCCTGGCCCGCCACGGCTACCGCACCCGCCCGACCGCGACGCTCACCGAGCGCCTGGTCCCGCCGATGCCGGACGGCCCCGGGGTGACCGGCCGCGACGTGCCGCAGTCGCCGCTGCTGCTGCGGCTGGGGATCTCGCTGCCGCAGGGCCTCTGGTACTTCCTGTGCCGCTGGTCCGGCTGGCTGGGCCCGATCGCCGTGGCGGTGTTCGCCGGGCTGCTGCGGTTCACCAACCTCGGCCAGCCGCACGCGATCATCTTCGATGAGACGTACTACGCCAAGGACGCCTACGCGCTCTGGCACGGCGGCTACGAGATCAGCTGGCCGGAGGACGCCAACACGACGATCATGACGCCGGGCGCGGCCGTCCCGTACCGCCCGACGCCCTCGTACGTGGTGCACCCGCCGGTCGGCAAGTGGATCATCGGTGCGGGCGAGCAGCTGTTCGGCATGAACCCCTTCGGCTGGCGGTTCGCGGTGGCCCTGCTCGGCACCCTGTCGGTGCTGATGCTGGCCCGGATCGCCCGCCGGATGTTCCGCTCGACCCTGCTGGGCTGCGTGGCCGGCCTGCTGCTCTCGGTGGACGGCCTGCACCTGGTGCTCAGCCGGGCGGCGCTGCTCGACCTGGTGGTGATGTTCTGGATCGTCGCCGCCTTCGGCTTCCTGCTGCTGGACCGCGACCGCACCCGGGCCCGGCTGGCGGCCCGCCTCGGCGGGGTGGCGAACCCGCAGCTGGCCCAGCGGCTCAACCTGGGCTGGCGCCCGTACCGGATCGCGGCCGGCGTCTGCGTCGGCCTGACCTGCGCCACCAAGTGGAGCGGCCTGTACGTGGCGGCGGCCTTCGGCGTGATGACCGTGCTGTGGGACGTCGGCGCCCGCCGGCTGGCCGGCGCCCCGCGCCCGTACCTGGCGGTGCTCGCCCGGGACGTGGTGCCGGCCTTCGTGTCGATCGTCGTGGTCTCGCTGGCCGTCTACATCGCCTCCTGGTGGGGCTGGTTCGCCAGCAGCACCGCGCCCGGCCAGGGCGGCTGGGGCCGGGACTGGGCGGTCGGCCGCTCCACCGACTATCCGTGGATACCCGAGGGCCTGCGCGCCCTGTGGCACTACCACTCGACGGTCTACGAGTTCCACACCCACCTGAGCGACCCGCACACCTACCAGTCCAACCCGTGGTCCTGGCTGGTGCTGGGCCGCCCGGTCTCCTTCTACTACGAGTCCCCGAAGTTCGGCCAGAACGGCTGCACCGCCGCCGACTGCGCCCGCGAGGTGCTGGGCATCGGCACCCCGCTGCTGTGGTGGACGGCCGTGGTGGCGCTGGTCTACTGCCTGTGGCGCTGGGCGTTCCGGCGGGACTGGCGGGCCGGCGCGCTGCTGTGCGGCCTGGCGGCCGGCTACCTGCCGTGGTTCCTCTACCAGCAGCGGACGATCTTCCTCTTCTACGCGGTGGTCTTCGTCCCGTTCCTGGTGCTCGCGGTGACGATGCTGGTCGGCGCCCTGATCGGGCCGGCCGGCTCCTCCCGGGACCGCCGGATCATCGGCTCGACGACGGCCGGCCTGCTGGTGCTGCTGATCGTCTGGAACTTCCTCTACTTCTTCCCGCTGTTCACCGGGCAGACCATCCCGTTGGACGACTGGCGTGCACGGATGTGGTTCAACAGCTGGATCTGAGCCCGCGGCCTGATCCGGGACGGCCGGACGCGTCCACACGACACCCCCGAATCGTCCGTACGCGGTGCACGACACGTACCAGATCCGTCACAAGTCCCGGGCGTTTCGTCGGCGTACCGATCCGCCCTGCCTAGGGTGGGGAGGTACCGCGTTTCCGGCCCCGGCCGGTTGCGCCCGGCCGCGAGACCCCTGGGGGAACTGCACCATGCGCAGTGGCGCGAAGATCGGCATCATCACCGGCGTGTCCATCGTCGTCCTCGCGGGCGGCGGCTACGGCGCGTACAGCCTGATGGGCGGCTCGGACTCCGGGTCCTCCGATGCCAAGAAGCCCCGTACGGTGGTGGCCGACCCCCCCTCGGCCGATCAGGCGGCAAGCGGTGCGAAGGACTTCCTGGCCGCCTGGGCGTCCGGCGACATCGCCAAGGCGGCCTCGCTGACGGACGACCCGGCCGCGGCCACCACGGCGCTGACGGCCTTCAAGGACCAGGTGAAGCCGAGCGCGCTGACCCTGACCCCGGCCGGTCCGGCCACTGCGCAGGCCTTCGCCTCGGCCACCGGCACCCCCACCCCGGCCAAGCCCACCGGCGCGGCCTCGGCGACCCCGTCCGCGACCGGCACCCCCGGCGCCACCGACTCGCCGTCCGCCACCGCCACCCCCGGGCCCACCGGCGTGCTGATGGGCTTCAAGGCCCGCGCCGAGTTCGAGGGCACCAGCCGGGTGTGGGACTACAACGGCTTCCTCGGCGTCGTGAAGATGAGCGACAACACCCCGGCCGTGCACTGGGCGCCCTCGGTGATCCACCCGCACCTGTCCGGCAACGAGACGATCGCCACCCAGCAGGTCTTCTCCCCGCCGTCCACCGTGGTGGACCGCAACGGCAAGCCGCTGCAGGGCGCCTCGCTCACCCCGGCGCTGATGAGCACCCTGCAGGACAACGCCCGCAAGCTGCTGCCGCCGGACCCGAACAAGGACCAGGACGCGGGCAGCGCGGTGGTGATCACCGACCCGTCCGGCAAGACCGCCGCCGACAAGCTGTTCACCATCGTCGAGCCGAAGCCCGGCAAGCCGTTCAAGGTGACCATCGACAACACCATCCAGGCCGCCGCCGAGAAGGCGATGACCGACCTGGGCGGCAAGAACGGCTCCATCGTCGCGATCGAACCGAGCACCGGCCAGGTGCTGGCCTTCGCCAACGCCCCGGCCACCGGCCAGAACCGGGCCTTCGCCGGCCTGCTCGCGCCCGGCTCGACGATGAAGATCGTCACCTCGACGGCCCTACTGGAGGCCGGGGTCAACCCGGACACCGTGGTCGCCTGCCCGGAGAAGAGCAGCAACCCGGTGGCGATCCCGAACGACTTCCCGGGCGCCTTCCCGAACAACACCCTCCAGCAGGACTTCATGGTGTCCTGCAACACGGCCTTCATCAACCAGGGCCTGACCAGCCTCAAGCCCGAGACGCTCTCCAGCACGGCCAAGGACGTGTACGGCATCGGCCTGGAGTGGAAGACCGGACTGCCGAACGCCGACGGCAAGATCCCGCCGACCCCGGGCAGCAAGGACGAGCAGGCCATGAACTACATCGGCCAGGGCAAGGTCCAGATGAACCCGCTGGCGATCGCCTCGATCACGGCGACCGTCCAGAGCGGCGCGTTCAAGCAGCCCATCCTGGTCGCCGGCCTGCCGCAGCAGCAGGCGGCCCGCCAGATCTCGCCGGACGTCGCCGCCAAGCTGCGCGCGATGATGAACGCCACCGCCGTCGGCGGCACGGCCAAGGACGTGATGGCCGGGATCACCGACAACGCGGGCGCCAAGACCGGCTCCGCCGAGGTCCAGGGCGCCTCCACCACCAACAGCTGGTTCACCGCCTTCCGCGGCAACCTCGCGGTCGCCGCCGAGGTCCAGGGCGGCGGCCACGGCGTCGACGCGGCCGGCCCGGCGGTCGCCTCGCTGCTCAAGGCGGCGGGCAGCCACTGATCCCACCAGCGTTCGCAGGCCCCCGTCCGCGGCCGGACGGGGGCCTGCGGTCTGTCCGACGCTCAGCGTCGCGGCAGCGCGGGCTCCGGCGGATCCGGCAGCGGGCGGGGCGGGACCGAGCGGCGGCTGCTCCAGCGCCGGGCCGCCAGCCGGGGCCAGATCACCAGGACGGCCGGCAGCGCCAGGTACCCGAACCGCCCGGCCGGGGCGAGCGCGAAGGCGATCGCGAGCCCTGCGGCCAGCAGGTCGGCGGCGGCGATCGCGGAGACCGGCGGCCGGGCCAGCAGCCAGATCGCCACCCCGACCAGGGCGACCGTCATCAGCGCCAGCGAGATGGAGTGCCCGGTCGGCCCGAAGCCGGCCAGCACCTTGCCGGGCAGCGGGCTGCCGGCCGGGGTGCGGATCGCGGTCATCCCGAGCGGGAAGCGCACCACCTGGTCGCGCAGCTGGTCCGGCTGGGCCAGGACGGACGGCAGGATCACCGCCGCGCTCACCCCGGCCCCGATCAGCGCGGTGCGGGCGGCGGGCCGGCGCCCGTACAACCGCCAGAGCAGCAGCACGGCCACCGGCAGGGCCGGCCAGGCGGTCCATTTGAGGCTGCAGGCGAGGGCCAGCACCAGCCCGGCGCCGACCGTGCGGTCGCGCTCGGCGAGGGCCATGGCCAGGCAGCAGACCCCGATCAGCGGCAGGTCGACCCCGCCGACGGCCAGGGCGAGCGCTATCAGCGGCGAGGCGGTGAGGACGGCCAGCGGCAGCAGCGGCACGCGCGGGTCGCCGCCGGAGGGTCGGGAGGGCCGCAGCAGCCGCCAGACCGCCAGCAGGCAGACGACGAAGGTGAGGGCGAACCAGATCCGGGCGTCCCCGGCGACCCGGGCGAAGGCAGTGGAGTTGCCGAGCAGCTGGCGCGGCAGCCCGAACAGGGCCATCGCCGGCAGGTACGGGTTGTAGTCGGTGACGATCACCGGGTGCGGCAGGTACGCGTCGCCGGTGGTGAGCAGGAGGTGGGCCGAGCGTTCGACCACCATGACCTCGGACTGGTGGCGGCCGGTCAGGGCGAGCAGTCCGAGCGGTGCGAACACGGCGCCGGCGAGGGCGATCGCGGCGGCCGTCCGGGGGGCGTAGCGGCGCGGCAGCGTGAGGCAGAGCAGCCCGGCCAGGAGGTAGGCGGGGGCCGCGACGAGGCCCCACAGCCGCTGGTTGGGCAGGTCGGAGACGAGCGGGAAGGCGGCGGCCCAGCCGGCCGAGATCAGACAGCCGAGCAGCTGGACGGAGCGCAGCGAGGCGAGCCGGGCGGGATTCCACCGATCGAGCGTGGGCGGAAAGGTGCTCTCGCCACGCTGTCGGGGGAACGGCCGGGCGGAGAAGCCTCTGGGGGGCCGTCCGGGTCTGGACGGCCCTTCGGCGCTGACGGTCTGGGCCGGCGTTCTGGCGCGGCCGGTGAAGCGGCCGCGCGGGCGGGAGAAGCCGGGCGTGCGGGTGCTCACCATGGTGGAAGGTTATGGGTGCCAGCCGGGCCCTGTCGCCATGGCGTCCGGCACTGGTCGGGGCGCTACGCGCGTAGGGCCGCCGGGTGTCGTACCGAGCGGCGGCCCTTCACGATTGGATAACGGCTCGGTCAGCCGGTCGGGCTGTCGGCCGGAAGGGGCTGCCGCTCGGTCCGCTCCAGCTTGGAGTGCTTGATGCTGTAGCCGAAGTAGACCGCCACGGCGACGGCGAGGGCGATCGCGCCGGCCCGGAAGGTGTCGGCGTGCAGGCCGGTGATCAGGTAGACGCAGAAGCCGACGCTGAGCAGCGGGACGACCGGGTAGCCGGGCACCTTGAAGCCGCGCGGCAGGTCGGGCTGGGTGCGGCGCAGGACGATCACGCCGATGGAGACCACCGAGAAGGCGATGAGGGTCCCGAGGCTGGTGATGTCGGCCAGGACGTCCAGCGGGACGAAGGCCGCCAGCGCGCCCACGCCGACGCCGACCGCGAGGGTGTTCCAGACCGGGGTGCCGGTGCGCGGGGAGAGCTCGGCGAAGCGCTTGGGCAGCATGCCGTCGCGGCCCATCGAGTACAGGATGCGGGTCTGGCCGTAGATCACCACGAGGGTGACGCTGAAGATCGAGATGATCGCGCCGACCGCGAAGATCATCGCGGGCCAGCCCTGGCCGGTGATGTCCTGCATGATCTGGGCGAGCCCGGCCTCTTGGCCGTCGAACTTGGTCCACGGCTGGGCACCGATGCCGGCGAGGGCGACCAGGATGTAGATCAGGGTCACCACGACCAGCGAGATGATGATCGCCAGCGGCATGGTGCGGCGCGGGTTCTTGACCTCCTCACCGGCGGTGGACACCGCGTCCAGGCCGATGAAGGAGAAGAAGATGCTGGACGCGGCGACCTGCACGCCGCCGATGCCGAGCGGCATGAACGGGGTCAGGTTGCCGGAGTGGAAGCCGGTCAGCGCGACGCCGACGAACAGCACCAGGATGAGGATCTTGATTCCGACCATGGCCGCGTTGACCTTCGCGGACTCGCTGACGCCGCGGACCAGCAGGAAGCAGACCATCGCGACCAGCAGCAGCGCCGGCAGGTTGAACCAGTGCCCGCCGCCGGGGGCGCCGGAGAGCTGCTCGGGGATCTTGAACCCGAAGGCCAGGTCGAGGAACTTGTTCAGATACTCGGCCCAGCTCACCGCGATCGCGGAGGCGGAGACGCCGTATTCCATCAGCAGGCAGATGCCGACGCCGAAGGCGACGCCCTCGCCGAGGGTGGCGTAGGCGTAGGAGTACGAGGAGCCGGAGACCGGGATCGCGGAGGCCATCTCGGCGTAGCAGAGCGCGGTGAGTCCGGCGGTGACCGCGGCGATCACGAAGGACAGGATGACGGCCGGCCCGGCCGCCGGGACCGCGCTGCTGAGCACGAAGAAGATGCCGGTGCCGATGGTGGCGCCGATGCCGATCGCGGACAGCTGCCAGAGTCCGATGGAGCGGCGCAGGTGGATGCCGGAGCGTCCGCCCTCCTCGGGTGCGCCGGCCGGAAGGCCGTGGCCCTCGCTCTCCGCGATCAGGGTCGAGACGGGCTTGCGTCGCAGCAGACGCGCACCAAGGGTGTTGCTGGCCAAAACTGCGGTCCTTCTAGGCGGGGGAGGGTGTCCTAGTGGCCGGTCACCCGGGGCACCAAGGGGTGCCATCAGGGACCAACCGAACAAACATGGGACAGTACCCCCCGAATGCACCAGTGTCGCAAACGAACAGTCTTGATCGGCGCATTGTACGAACCGGCGCACCACAGATAACAAACCGGACACTTCGCACACGGCGGACTCACCGGGCATCGGATAGAAGGCCAGGTCAACGGCCATATCGGGTCAGCGGCCGAGCACCGCCCGCATCACCGACCGGGCGATCGGCGCGGCCAGCGCGCCACCGGTGACGTCCGTGGCGTCACTGTCCGCGACGACCACGGCCACCGCGACCGGCGGCACCGCGTCCGAGCCGGCCGGCCTGGCCCAGGAGATGAACCAGGCGTAGGGCGTCCCGCTGTTGTCCACGCCGTGCTGGGCGGTGCCGGTCTTGCCGCCGACCACCGCCCCGGCGATCCGGGCGTTGCCGCCGGTGCCGTTCTCGACCACGTCGGTCATCAGCCGCTGCACCTGCCCGGCCACCGCCGGAGTCAGCGCCCGCTTGTACACCTCCGGCTTCATCAGCTGCACCACGGTGCCGTCGCTCCTGGTCAGCTTCTCCACAAGCTGTGGACGCATCACCGTCCCGCTGTTGGCGACCCCGGCCGCGACCATCGCCATCACCAACGGGGTGGCCGCAGTGTCGAACTGCCCGATCGACGAGAGCGCCAGCTGCGACTGGTCCATCGCGGTGTCGAAGTTGGAGCGGGCCGGGCGGACCGGCAGGTCCAGCTTCGGGTCGTTGAAGCCGAAGCCCTCGGCCGTGGCCGTCATCGTCTCCAACCCGGTCCGCACCCCGAGGTAGCCCAGCACGCTGTTGCAGCTGGCTGTCATCGCGGCGTCCAGCGACAGGCCGGGCCGGTCGCAGACCGCGCTGTCGTTGACCAGCGGCGTGGTCGTCCCGGGCAGCACGTACGGGAACGGCGCCCCGGTCGGCGCGTCCGGGTCGGTGACCACCCCGCTCGCGAGCGCGGCCGCGGCGGTGACCACCTTGAAGGTCGAGCCCGGCGGGTAGGTCTGGCGCAGCGCCCGGTTGAGCATCGGCTGGTCGGTGTCGGCCTGCAGCCGGTTCCAGGCGATCTGGTCGGCGTTGGTGGAGCCGGCGAAGTCGCCCGGGTCGTAGGAGGGGGTGCTGGCCAGCGCCAGGATCCGCCCGGTGGCCGGCTCGATCGCGGCCACCGCGCCCTTCTGCCCGCCGAGCCCGCGCATCGCGGCCTGCTGGGCGGCCCGGTCGATCGTGGTGTACACGTCCCCGCCGGGGTTCTGCCGACGGGCGATCGCGTCCCAGAGCGACCAGCCGGTCAGCCGGCCGTCGGTGCCGGTCAGCAGGGCGTCCTCGGTGCCCTCCAGCTGGGTGTTGCCGTACGCCTGGGAGGCGAAGCCGGTGACGGCGGCGTAGGTCGGCCCGTCGGTGTAGGTGCGCTTGTACGCGTACCGGCCGCCGGTGGCCGCGGAGCCGGTGACGGTCTCGGCGCCGACCAGGATGTTCCCGCGCGGCCGGGCGTAGCGCTCGATGGTGAGCCGCTGGTTGGCACCGTTGTGGTCGAGGTCCTCGGCCTCGAACACCTGCACCCGGGTGGCCTGCACGCACAGCGCCGCGACCAGCAGCAGGCAGAAGGTGGCCGCCCGGCGCCCGGTGACCGAGATCCCGGGCAGCCCCTGCGGGCCGTTCCCCCTGAGTCGGATCCGCGCCATCAGTCCACCTCGGGCGCCGGCCGCCGGGCGTCGTCACTCATGCGCACCAGCAGCGCGACGATGATCCAGTTGGTCACCACCGAGGAGCCCCCCTGAGCGATGAACGGCATGGTCATCCCGGTCAGCGGGATCAGCGCCAGCACCCCGCCCGCCACCACGAACACCTGCAGCCCGACGATCGCCGCCAGCCCGATCGCCAGCAGCCGCCCGAACGGGTCGCGCAGCGCGATGCCGGTCCGGAAGCCGCGCGAGATCAGCACCGCGTACAGCAGGAACACCGCGATCAGCCCGGTCAGACCGAGTTCCTCGCCGATGGTGGCGAGGATGAAGTCCGACTTGGCGGCGAAGCCGATCAGCACCGAGTGCCCCTTGCCCAGCCCGGCGCCCAGTTCGCCGCCCCAGGCGAAGGCGAACAGCGACTGGGCGATCTGGTTGGCGCCCTTGCCCGCCGCGATCGAGCCCAGCGGGTCCAGCCAGTCCACCACCCTGCTGTGCACGTGCGGCGAGAGCCAGCCCACCGTCACCGCGCCGACCGCCGCCAGGCCCAGCCCGATCGCGATCCAGCCGGTGCGCGCGGTGGCCACGTAGAGCATCACCACGAACAGGCCGAAGAAGAGCAGCGAGGTGCCGAGATCGGTCTCCAGCACCAGTACGCCGACGAAGGCCACCCAGATCATCAGCACCGGCCCGAGCACCCGCCCGCGCGGCAGCTGCCAGCGCCAGACCCGGCGGCCGGTGAGCGCCAGCGCGTCCCGGTGCACCGCCAGGTAGGCGGCGAAGAAGACGGCCAGCAGGATCTTGGCGAACTCCCCCGGCTGGAAGGAGAGCGGCCCGATCACGATCCAGATCCGCGAGCCGTACACCGGCGGGAAGAAGATCGGCAGCACCATCAGGACCAGCGCCACCAGCGCCCCGAGGTAGGCGTAGCGCTGCAGCCGCCGGTGGTCGCGCACCACCAGCACCACGCCGATGAACAGCGCCACCCCCAGGCCCGACCAGAGCAGCTGGGTGGAGGCGGCGGCCCGGCCCGGGGTGACCCGGTCGAGGCGGTAGATCACCACCAGCCCGATCCCGTTGAGCAGCACGGCGATCGGCAGCAGCAGCGGGTCCGCGTACCGGGCCCGCCACCGGACGACGGCGTGCGCCGCCAGCGCCAGCACGCCCAGGGCGGCGCCGTACTGGGCCGCGTCGGCCGGCACCGTGCCGTCCAGGTTGACGCCGACCTCGATGTAGCCGAACACGGCGGCCAGGACGGCGGTCAGCACCAGCACCAGCTCGGTGGTGCGCCCGGTCGGCACCGACCGGGCGGGCCCGGCGGTGGATCTCGTCACGGCGGAGGGTGTCGCCACGGACCGTCCTGAGGGGAGGCGGGGAGTCGAAGAAGCCGACCGGGTCCGGGTGCCGGTGCGGCGGCGCCCGTGGCCTGATTCGTCACCCTAACGAGCGCTATCCGTAGGTATTGGTTATTCGTTGCGGTGTGTCCGCTGTTGTCGCAAGGCGACCCGTCCCGGATGAGACCGGCGTGAGCGCGGCGCTCGGTAATCCGCTCTCCACGCGCCGAAGTTCACGCCCGGGCGGACAGGTGCACCGTCCGGTCCCGTTTGGCCTTGACGAACTGATGATCCCTAGGATCTGGCGCGTGACTACCGGACGACGACCGAAGACCAGGCTCGGCAGCCTGCTGGCCGCCCTGGCGATAACGGGCGCCTCGCTGCTCCTCGGCCTGCCCGCCCATGCCGACGAACCATCAGCCGGCGCCTCATCCGCGCCCAAGGAGAACCCCAAGGTCGACCTGATCCTGGATGTCAGCGGTTCCATGAACATCGCCGACATCCAGGGCAAGAGTCGCATCTCGGTGGCCCAGAACTCGCTCAACGAGGTGATCGACGCCCTGCCCGCGGAGGCCGAGTTCGGCATCCGCACCCTTGGTGCCAACTACCCCGGCAACGACAAGACCGTCGGCTGCCAGGACACCAAGCAGCTCTTCCCGGTCGGCAAGACCAACAAGGTCGAGGCCAAGACCGCGGTCGCCACCCTGCGCCCCACCGGCTGGACCCCGATCGGCCTGGCCCTGCGCGGCGCGGCCCAGGACCTCGGCAAGGGCGACGCCACCCGCCGGATCGTCCTGATCACCGACGGCGAGGACGACTGCGCCCCGCCGGACCCGTGCGACGTGGCCCGCGAACTCGCCGCCCAGGGCATCCACCTGGTGGTCGACACCCTCGGCCTGGCGCACGACGACAAGACCCGCCAGCAGCTGCTCTGCATCGCCAACGCGACCGGCGGCACCTACACCGACGTCCGCACCCCGCAGCAGCTCACCGACAAGGTGAAGCAGCTGATCGACCGCAACGACGACACCTACACCGTCAACCCGGTCCAGACCACCGGCACCGACAAGTGCGAGAGCGCCCCGGTGCTCGCCCCCGGCGTCTACAGCGACCGCGAGAAGTTCTCCGAGCACCGCGTCTACAAGGTCCCGGTCAAGGCCGGCCAGGAGCTGCGCGCCTCGGTCAGCGTGGGACTCGACCGCGCGGTGAACCGCGACTACGGCGTCCTGCTCCAGGCCACCAGCGCCACCGGCCAGGAACTCGTCCGCGGCACCGACGCCGGCAGTACCCGCACCGACGTGATCTCCACCGGTCTGCGCTGGTCCACCAACGACTCCAAGGGCTACGTCACCGCGAGTCCGACCTCCTCGGCCAAGGACAAGCCCGACACCACCGTCTGCCTGGTCGTCAGCAACTCGCTGGCCCCGCAGGCCGGCGTGCACACCGACCCCGGCATGCCGCTGGAGCTGACCGTCGACCTGGCCTCCTCCTCGCCCGCCCCCGAGGGCGCCGCGATGGGCCTCGGCCGCGGCTGGATCCTGCTGCTCACCCTCACCCTGGCCGGCCTGGCCTTCGGCCTGGTCTTCGGCTGGATCGCACGCTGGCGCATCGCCGTCTGGCGGGAGAACTGACCATGCGTACGACGATCCGCGGCGCCCTCGCCGCCCTCGCCCTGCTGCCTGCCCTCGCGCTGGGCACCCAGACCGCCTCCGCCGCGCCCTCGCCCACGGCGAGCGCCGGCGACACCCCGGCCCCGGTCACCAAGGCCGGCACCTCCTTCCTGACCGCGGTCAACCTCTCCCCAGGCCAGGACGCCAACGTCGCCGCCTCCACCGGCGACTACCTGTACTGGGCGTTCGGCGCCTCCGAGGGCCAGACCCCGACGGTCAGCCTGACCGTCAACCTGGCCCCCTCGACCGACCGGCACGGCCCGCAGACCTGGACCGTCGAGGTCTTCGACGGGCTGCGCCGCCGCCAGGCCTGCACCGCCGGCACCCAGAACGCCACCGGCGACCAGAGCGCCGGCTCCCTGGCGCTCGACTGCACCCTGCGCGAGGTCCGCACCTGGGCCGAGCCGTGGTCCGGCGACCCGCTGCCCGGCACCTACTACGTCCGGCTCTCGGTCACCGACGCCCCGCAGCCCGACCTCGGCCTGCCCGCCAGCGCCCAGCTGCACGTCAGCGCCAAGGGCAACGCCGACAACGCCCAGCCGGAGGGCGGCGAGCTCAAGGCCCCGCTGGTCCCGCCGGTCGGCGGCGGCGCGAGCACGGCCAAGGCGGCGGCCCCGGTGGCCCAGAAGGAGCACTGGTACACCGGCTGGTTCTCCGGCTGGAACAGCCGCTGGTACTGGACCATCGGCGGCGGCTTCCTGGCCGCCCTCGCCGGTGTCCTCGGCTACAAGCTGACCCGGCACCCGCGCGGCCGGCGCCCCGGCCACTACGGCGCCGTCCCGCCCCAGGGCTCGTACCAGCACGGCTCCTACGCCGACCGCCCGTAACGCCGCAGCCCCGGGTACGGGAGGGCCGGCCGGACACCGTTCCGGCCGGCCCTCGGCAGGTCTGCGACGATGGGGGCATGCAGCCCCACGGCCGGATCGTGGTCGGTGTGGACGGCTCCGCACCCGCCCGCGCGGCCGTCCGCTGGGCGGCCCGCCTGGCCGGCCTCACCGGCGGCCCGCTGGAGGCGGTGGCCGTCTGGGACTTCCCCTGCCTTTACGGCGAGCACGGCCTCGTCCCGCCCGTCCTGGACGGCTTCGGCGCGGAGCGGCGGGCGGCCGCCATCCTCGCCGAGACGGCCGGCCTCGCCGCGGCGGCCGCCGACCTCGCCGTCCCACTGCTCCGCCGCCTCAAGGCCGGGCCGCCCGGCCCCGCCCTGGTCGCCGCCGCGACCGGCGCCGACCTGCTCGTCCTCGGCAACCGCGGCCACTCCACCCCGCCGGACGCCCCGCTCGGCACCGTCGCCCAGTACTGCCTGCACCACGCGCCCTGCCCGGTCGCCATCGTCCGGGCGCCCTGAGCGCGGCCGTCAGCCCTTGAACAGGTTGTGCCCCACGTCGGACGGCACCTCGTCTTGGACCGGCTTGCTGCCCGGCCCGGGCACGTGCTCACCGGGCACCGGCTCACTGCCCTCCCGGTGCAGCAGCACCACCCCGTCCTCGGCCCAGAGCTGCCGGTAGCCGTGTGCCAGCAGCAGCTGGATCCGGTCGGCCTGCTCCTTGTCGGTCTTGAACGGGAAGGACCGCTTGTCGGAGCGCGTGAGCACGTACTCGCGCCCGCGCGGCGTCCCGTCCACCAGCACCACGTCCGTCCGCGCGGTCAGCCGCGGCGCGATCTGGTTGTCCGCCTCCACCGAGGCCCCGTCCGGAATCAGCGCGGCCGCCCGGACCAGCGCGGCCTCGCTCGCCTTGGGCGCCCAGGAGGACGGCACCGCCAGCTGCAGCAGCCCGATCGGCACGGCCGCCACCAGCGCCACCCCGGCCGCGCCCAGGCCCAGCAGCCGGGCCCGTCGGCGGGTCCGCCTGGGCCGCTCGGCGGCGCTCAGCCGGCCCAGCACCTCGATCGCGGCGGTCAGCAGGATCGGCCAGAGCATCGAGTCGTAGTGCCGCGCGATCGACCAGTGGTTGGGGTTGCTGGAGAGGATCCGCTCGGCCAGCAGCGGCAGGGCGCACAGCGCGGTGGCCGAGCGCAGCGGCAGCAGAAACATCGTGCCGAACAGCCAGAGCAGCAGCAGCGGCTTGAGCGGCTGGTCGAAGGCGGTCTGCACCAGCAGGAACGGGTTGTGCAGCAGGTGCTTCACGGCGTCGCCGCCGTCGCTGCCGAGCGTCGTGTAGTTCCAGTAGTAGCCCGGCTCCCCACCCATCGCCGGGATCAGCCACTTGATCGCCATCGCCGAGGCGACCGGCCCGCCCAGCAGCAGCCCGATCCCGGTGAATCGCCCGGCGCGGTCCCCGGTACGGCGGGTGCGCAGCAGCAGCACCAGGCCGTACGCGCCGACCATCAGGCCGAGGTCCTCCTTGGTGCAGCACAGCAGCACCGCGGCGAGCACCACCGTGGCGTACCGGCGGGCCAGGCCACGCTCCAGCATCAGCAGGGTCAGCGGGACGGCGAACGCCACCTCGTGGAAGCCGACCCGGGCGGCGACCAGCAGCGGCCAGCCGAGCGCGTAGACCAGCCCGGCCAGGTCGGCGGCCCGGCGGGCGGTACGCGGCTCGGCGGCGATGAAGCAGTGCGCGGCGATCCGTCGGATCAGCGGGACCCCGAGCGCGAACAGCAGCGCCTGCCCGATGATCAGCGAGCGCGGGTCGTCCCAGATCCAGTACAGCGGCGCGAGCAGCGCCAGCACCGGGGAGAAGTGGTCGCCCAGCAGCGAGAACCCGGGCGGGAACTCGTGGTGGTAGCTCTTCAGCGTCGAGACCGGCAGCCCGAAATGGGCGTAGCCGCGCACGCCCTGGTCGAAGATGCCGAGGTCGAAGCCGCCGAGCGAGACGGAGGCCCAGCCCTGCAGGCCGACGGCGCACGTCACCGCGAAGCCCAGCACGCCGAGCAGCACGGTACGGCGGGCCGGCGAGCCCAGGACGGCTGCCGCCCGGCGGGCTGCCGGTACGTCGGCCCCGGGCGGGGACGGGGTTGTGGTCTGGGTGGTCACGTCGACTCTGATCCGTCAGGTCCGGTTGGTCAGGGCGGGGTCACGGTCGGGGTCGTGCTCAGGGTCGTGGCCGGGGTCATGGTCGGGGTCATGGTCGAGCTTGGTGCCCAGCAGCGCCCAGGCGCCGGCCGAGGCGTCGACGGCCTGGCGCCGGGCGCGGTACAGCCGCAGGCCGACGACGGCCAGCACGGCGATGCCGAGCGGCGGGTAGATCGAGCCGGGCAGCTGCCAGTACCAGGCGACGCCGCGGCCCCAGCGGTGTGGCACCGTCCACATCACGTGGGAGAGGAACACCACCAGCGTCACGGCGAGCAGCGCCTGCCGCGCCCTGGTCCTGGCCTCCACCACCAGCAGGGCGATCAGCGGGACGCACCAGACCCAGTGGTGGGTCCAGCTGATCGGCGAGACCAGCAGCGCCGTGAAGGCGGCGCAGACGGCGCCCCAGGCGTCGGCCCGGCGCAGCACCCGGGCGGAACGCCCGGCGAGCACCGCCACCCCGAGCCCGAGCGCGCCGACCAGCGCGGAGGCGATCAGCCCGACCAGGCCGGGGTCGTTGACGTCGAGGAGCCGGCAGACGGCCCCGCGCAGCGACTGGTTGTCCACCAGCACGGTGACGCCGACCCGGCTCGGGTCCCAGAGGTAGGTGCTCCAGAACCCGTACGAGGCGTCCGGCAGCGCGAGCCAGCCGATCAGGCCGGCGCCCAGGAAGGTGGCGATCGAGACCAGGCCGGCCCGGACCCGGCCGGTCAGGAACAGGTAGACGGCGAACAGGCCCGGGGTGATCTTGATGGCGGTGGCCAGGCCGATGCCCACGCCCTTGAACCGGCTGCGGTCCGGGCGGGTCAGGTCCCACAGCACCAGGCAGAGGATGCCGAGGTTGACCTGGCCGTACTGGAAGGTGGTGTACACCGGCTCCAGCCAGACGCCGAGACCGGTCGCGAGGATCACGGCGGCCGGGCGGGTGCGCTCGGGCCAGCCGGCCAGCCGGAGGGAGAGGTGGACGGCCGCGGCGAGCAGCGCGTAGTTGAGGAGCATCACCAGGACGCGCAGGGTGCTCACGTCGAACCAGGTGCTCGGGACGAACAGCATCGCGGCGAACGGCGGGTAGGTGGCCGGGAGATCCCAGCCGGGCAGCCGCATCGCGTAGAGGTCCTGGCCGTTCACCACGGCCTGGCCCTCGGCCCGGTAGACCAGCATGTCGACCATGGTCGCCCCGTGCAGGTGCCGCACCAGGACGAAGGCCGTCAACGACACCGCCGCCGCGCAGGCCGCCGCGACGGTCCAGGAATTCGGTCTTCCGGTTGCCGGGCCGCCTTCGGGCTCCTCCGGCTCCGCTTGTCGCGTCCACCGTTTCAGACCGAACTCGCGCACCGCGATGGCACCCCGTTGAGATAGACCAGATCGTTCCCTCGTCAGCGTCTGGGCCCACCCACCATAACCGACCCTTCTGAGACCCAAACGGCGTCAGAATCCGCCCCGCGAGAGGGTTGTGACCTCCACCACAGCGGTCGCCCCGGTCGGCCCCGGAGCCACAAAACGCGAAATCCCGCCGGGAGTTGACTCCCGGCGGGATTTGCCGGACCGACCGGAGTCGATCCGTTGGGTGGAGCTGAGGGGATTCGAACCCCTGACCCCCTCGATGCGAACGAGGTGCGCTACCGGACTGCGCCACAGCCCCAACGAGAAGAAACTCTAGCACCTTCCGGAAGGGGCCTGTGACCACCCCCCTGGTCGGAGGGTGGCCACGGTCATTCGTTGGCGGCGCGGGGGCGGACCTCCGGAGCGGGGGCCTCGGCGTACTGGTCGAACAGCGGGGTGCTGCGGGACTCGGTCGGGCGCCCGGCGGTCCAGGTGCCGGGGGCCGACAGGTCGAGGCCGCGGGAGACCCGGGGGGCGACCGGCGCGGTGACGTAGGTCGGCAGCGGAACGGGCACCGGCTCCCAGGAGTCCGGGCCGGCCGCACCGCGCTCGCGCATGCCGTCGACCCACTCCTCGTGCTCGGTCGCCTCGGCCACCGCGGAGGCGGACACCGAGACGGTGGCCTCCTCGGGGTCGGCGGCCAGCCGCAGGTGCGGACGGCGGCCGGGCCGGTGCTCGACGGGCGCCGCCGGGGCCGGCTCCGCGTCGACGGCGGCCTCGACGGTGGCCTGCTCGGCCGCCGGGGCCTCGGCCCGCTGCCGCTCGCGCCGGCGCAGCCGCTCGGCCGCCTGGGCGGCCCGGGCGCGGTCCAGCTTCACCTCGTACCGCTGGCGCTCCAGCTTGCGCAGGTGGCCGATGTAGAGGGTGAGGAGGGCCGCCGGGATCGCCGGGACCCAGAGGAAGGCCAGTCCGGCCACCGCCGCGACCACGGCGCCGAACGCGAAGGCGAGGAAGAGGGCGGTGACCATCCGGCGCCGGCGGGCCAGCAGCCGCGCCCGCCGCTCGGCCCCGGCCGGCCCCGCGGGGGCCGGGCGTTCGACCGGGCGCTCGACACAGGGCTCGGCTGGGGGCTCGGGCTCCCGCCCGGCGGGGTCGTCGGAGGCGGCCTCGTCCCGTTCGGGAGGGCCGTCGTTGCTGTGCTCGTCGTCACGCGGTTCGTCGCCCAGGGCCCGGGCTGCCCGCCGCTCCAGCGCCGAACGCCCGGCCAGCAGGCGGATGGCGGTGCTGAAGCGTTCCGTCGGGCGCGCCTCGTTGAGTTCGTCCTGCCTGCGGAGCCACATCGGCACCAGATAGGCGGCCCAGGCCCCTACGATGACGGCGTAGATAAGGCCGCTACTGCTCACGATTCACACCGTACGGGCGCCGGGGAAGGCCTGGCAGCAATTTGACGCGGCGTGTCGTGTGATCAAGCTGATTCTCCGACTATTTTGCCGGTATTTGTGGCGGTCCGCCGCCACGCCGATGCCATATCGATATTTCTTTCGAACATATATTCAATTACCTGCCTCGCGTCCGGAACTGATCGCCCGCCACCGCTCCAGCATCCCTTCCGGGACCTCGTCGGCGGTCAGGGCGTAGACCAAGTGGTCCCGCCAGTCGCCGTCGATGTGGAGATAGCGCGGGCGGATTCCCTCCGAGCGGAAGCCGAGCTTTTCCACCACCCGTCGGCTCGGGCTGTTCTCCGGGCGGATGCAGACCTCCATCCGGTGCAGTCCGAGCGTGCGGAAGCAGTAGTTCACCGAAAGCGCCACGGCGGTCGGCATGATGCCCCGGCCGGCCACCGCCTCGTCGATCCAGTACCCGACATTGGCCGAGCACATCGAGCCCCAGGTGATCCCGCCGACGGTCAACTGCCCGACCAGCTGGCCCTTGTAGAGCACCACGAAGGGCAGCATCCGGCCGGCCGAGGCCTCGTGCCGCAGGAAGCGGACCATCTGCCGGTACGTCGGGCGGGGGCCCGCCACCTGGCCCGCCGGGCCGGGCGGCACGGTGGCCTCCCAGCGCCGCAGCCAGTCGCGGTTGCGGCGGCTCACCTCCTGCCACTCGCGCTGGTCACGCGCCCGGATCGGACGCAGCGTGACCTCCCCCTCGTGGAGCTCTACCGGCCAGCCGGCGTTCAGTGCGCTCTCCCGGAAGCCGGTGCCTCGGGCCGGGGGTGGTCCCCGCCGCCGAGCTGGTCGACTGCGTGGGCGAGCAGCGGCTCCAGGACGGCCAGGCCGTCCTTGACGCCGCCGGTCGAGCCCGGCAGGTTGACGATCAGGGTACGTCCGGCGAGCCCGGCAAGGCCGCGGGAGAGTGCCGCGGTCGGCACCTTGTCGCGGCCGTACGCGCGGACGGCCTCGGCGATCCCGGGGATCTGCCGGTCGATCACCCGGGCGGTCATCTCGGGGGTGAGGTCCATCGGTGAGATGCCGGTGCCGCCGGTGGTCAGCACCACGTCGTAGCCGGCGGCGACGGCCTCGCGCAGGACGGTCTCCACCGGCTCGCCGTCCGGGACGACCCGGGGGCCGTCCACGGTGAAGCCCATGGCGGTCAGGCCGGCCACCAGCAGCGGGCCACCCTTGTCCTCGTAGACCCCGGCCGAGGCGCGGTTGGAGACGGTGACGGCCAAAGCCTTCCCGGCCGACTCACTCATGCCGACACCTCCGGCGCGAACCAGTCGCCGCTCTTGCCGCCGGTCTTGCTGAGCACCCGGACGGACTCGATGCTGGCGCCCTTGTCCACCGCCTTGACCATGTCGATCACGGTCAGCGCGGCCACCGTCACCGAGGTCAGCGCCTCCATCTCGACGCCGGTGCGGTCGGCGGTCTTCACGGTGGCGGTGATCTCGACCGCGTCGTCCGCGACGGCGAGGTCGACCTTGACCCCGGAGACCGCGATCGGGTGGCAGAGCGGGATCAGGTCGGGGGTCTTCTTGGCGCCCATGATCCCGGCGATCCGGGCCACCGCGAGGGCGTCGCCCTTGGGCACGCCCTCGCCGCGCAGCAGCTCGACCACCTTCGGGGAGACCCTGACCCGCCCGGCCGCCACGGCGGTGCGCGCGGTGGTGGCCTTCTCGGAGACGTCGACCATCCGGGCCGCGCCCTGCTCGTCGACGTGGGTGAGGCGGTCGCCGGGGCTCGGTGTCGTCACGGGTAACTCCAGGGGCGCGCAGGTCGAATACCGCGCTACCGTACCCCTCCCCCGCCCGCGGAGTTACAGCCACTCGCCCGCTCGCCTCCGGGGCGGTGATTCGCCCGCTCGCCTCCGGGGCGCTCCGACCCGGTGCCGACGGTCGGCGCTCCGGCGCTCGTACCTCGCTGGTCGCTTCTCCCTCTCGGCACCGGCGCGCCCCTTCCGCTCGGGGGCGGTCTCAGGAGTCCAGCAACACCACGTCGACCTCGCTGCCGGCCGGCAGTTCGGTGACGTCCTCGGGGACGGTGATCAGGCAGTTCGCCCGGGCGAGCGCGCCGACCAGGTGCGAGTCGGCGCCGCCCACCGGCTCGACGGTGCCGTCCGCCGCCGAGTGGCGGCCGCGCAGGAACTGCCGGCGGCCGGCCGGGGAGCGCAGCGCGGACGGGCAGAGCGCGCGCACCACCGGGCGGTGGATGTCGGCGGCGCCGAGCATGGTGCGGATGACCGGGCGGACGAAGAGCTCGAAGGAGATGTAGGCGCTCACCGGGTTGCCGGGCAGGGCGAGCAGCGGCACCCCGGCCGCGCCGCCGATCCGGCCGAAGCCCTGCGGCTTGCCGGGCTGCATCCGCAGCTTCCGGAAGTCGACCCCGCCGTAGGACTCGAAGACCTCCTTGACCACGTCGTACGCGCCGACGCTGACCCCGCCGCTGGTGACGATCAGGTCGGCCCGGCCGAGCTGGTCCTCCAGGACGGCGCGCAGCCGGTCGGAGTCGTCCGGGACGGCGCCGACCCGGTAGGCGATGGCGCCGGCCTCCTGGGCGGCCGCGGTGAGGGTGAAGCTGTTGGAGTCGGCGATCTGCCCGGGCCCGACCGGCTCGCCGGGCTGGACCAGCTCGCTGCCGGTGGAGAGCACCACCACCCGGGGGCGCGGGCGGACCTTCACGGTGGCCCGGCCGATCGCGGCGAGCAGGCCGAGCTGGGTGGGGCCGAGCCGGGTGCCGGCCTCCAGGACGGTGGCGCCGGCCGCGACGTCGCTGCCGCGGCGGCGGATGTGCGCGCCCTCGGCGACCGGGCGCAGCACCCGGACCTCCTCGTCGGCGACCGGCGCGGTCATCGCGGCGGCGGCGACCCCGGTGCCGGTGCCGCCGTCGGTCCACTCGACCGGGGCGACGGCCCGGGCGCCGGGCGGCACGGGGGCGCCGGTCATGATCCGGGCGGCCTGGCCGGGGCCGACCGTGGGCAGTTCGCCCGTGCCGGCGGCGATGTCGCCGACCACCTGGAGCACCGACGGGTAGGTGTCGGTGGCGCCCTCGGTGTCGGCGGTGCGGACCGCGTAGCCGTCCATCGAGCTGTTGTCGAAGGGCGGCAGGTCGCCGTCGGCGACCACGTCCTCGTCGAGCCGGCAGCCCTGGGCGTCGAGCAGCTGGAGCTCGATCGCGGGCAGCGGGCCGACCGCGGCGAGCACGTCGGCGAGGTGCTCGTCCACCGTCCAGAAGCGAGGAGCCGCCGGTGCCCGGTCCGCGGACCCGTCGCAGCAGGCTGCGGGGGTGGTGCTGTGCTCCGTGGACCCGGTCATCGGCGGCTCGCTCTCTAATCGTGGTGTCAGTCCTGCAGCTCGGAGCCGACGAACTCCCGGAGCCAGGAGCGGAACTCCGGGCCCAGGTCCTCGCGCTCGGCGGCCAGACGGACGATAGCGCGCAGGTAGTCGGCGCGGTCGCCGGTGTCGTAGCGGCGGCCCTTGAAGAGCACGCCGTGCACCTGGCCGCCGTCCGCGGCATCGCGGGTGGTCAGCTCGCGAAGGGCGTCGGTGAGCTGGATCTCGCCGCCGCGGCCGGGCGGGGTCTCGCGCAGCACGTCGAAGACCAGCGGGTCGAGGACGTAGCGGCCGATGACGGCGTAGTTGGACGGGGCCTCGCCGGGCTCGGGCTTCTCGATCAGGTCGGTCACCTGGAAGACGTCCTCGCCGAAGCCGTTGGCCTTGACGGCGGCGCAGCCGTACAGGTGGATCTGGGAGGGGTCGACCTCCATGAGGGCGACGACCGAGCCGCCGAGCTCCTGCTGGACCTCGATCATGCGGGCGAGCAGCGGGTCGCGCGGGTCGATCAGGTCGTCGCCGAGCAGGACGGCGAAGGGCTGGCCGGCGACGTGCTGCTCGGCGACCGAGACGGCGTGGCCGAGGCCCTTGGGGTCGCCCTGGCGGACGTAGTGCATGTTGGCCAGCTCGACGGACTCGCGGACCCGGCGCAGGCGGTCCTCGTCACCCTTGCGGACGAGGAGCTCCTCCAGCTCGTAGGCGCGGTCGAAGTGGTCCTCCAGCGCGCGCTTGTTGCGGCCGGTGACCATCAGTATGTCGGACAGGCCGGCCGCGGAGGCCTCCTCCACGACGTACTGGATCGCCGGCTTGTCGACGACGGGCAGCATCTCCTTCGGGGTGGCCTTGGTCGCCGGGAGGAAGCGGGTGCCCAGTCCGGCTGCGGGTACCACGGCCTTGGTTACCGGAATGCGGGAGGTGGTCGTCGTCATGCGTTTACCTTACTCAGGCACGTTTTCGCCCGGCCGAGCGCCGTCGGACGGCTAGGACAGCGCGTCGCGGGGCACGGCCACGGTGGCAGGCGTATGGGAAGCGACCGGCTGGGAGAGGGGGTCCCCTCCGGTACAGGCGGACAGACTACCCGCCTTTCCCGAACGGTCACCCTCGGCAGTCGCCGCCCCTTCCGTAGCGGAAGCGGCCTGCTCACGGCGCCCGGTGGGGCGCTGCCCGGGCCGCGGGGCGGCCCGCCAGCAGTCGCCGCCGGCCGCCCGGGCCTCGGCCAGCGCCGCGTCGGCGGCCCGCAGCAGGAGGGCTGCGTGGGTGCCGTCCTCGGGCAGCACGGCGATGCCGGCGGCGGCGGTGAGGCCGTTGCCGTGGGCCGGCCGGGGCGCGCGGGTGCCGGAGGACCAGTCGAGCAACAGGTGGCGGCGGACCGACCAGACCAGACGCTCGGCGACCTGTGCGGCGCCCTCGGCGCCGGTGTCCGGCAGCACCACCAGGAACTCCTGGCCGCTGTAGCGGCCGAGGGTGTCGGCGCGGCGGATCTCCATCGCGAGCCGCTGGGCGAGGTCCCGCAGTATCGCGTTGCCGCGGGCGCGGCCGTGCTCGGCGATGACCGCGTCGAAACCGGTGATCTCCAGCAGCAGCACGGCCAGCGGGCGCGGGCCCTCGGCCTGGTCGGTGTGCTCGGCGCGGCGGGCCCGTTCGATTTCCCGGTCCAGGGTGAGCTGCAGGTGGCGGTAGTTCCACACGCCGGTGAGCGGGTCGCAGGAGGCGGTGCGCGCCAGCTCGGCGCAGCGCTCCTCCAGTTCGGCGACCCGCGCCCGCAGCCGTTCCCGCTCCAGGGCGGCCTCGGCCCGCTCCCGGCGCGCGCGCAGCCCGAGCGCGGTGGCGCCGGCCAGCGCGGGGGCGCTCAGCGCGGCCAGGGCCTGAACGAGCAGCGGGGTGGACAATCGGGGCGCCCTTTCGCGTGTCAGGCTCTGCGCGTCGATGGTCTGGAGACGCGGAGGATCCGGTGCACAACGAGAAGAGCGACCTGAGGACACGGCTGTTGACGCGGCGGCGCGCACTTTCGGCCGAGGGGCGCGCGGAGACGGCGCACGCGCTGGCCGGACACGCCTGGGAGCTGGCCGCGCCCGGCACCACGGTGGCCGCGTACGTCTCGGTGGGCGCGGAACCCGGGACCAGGCCGCTGCTGGACGCGCTGCGCGAGAGCGGCGTGCGGGTGCTGCTGCCGGTGCTTCTCGCCGACAACGACCTGGACTGGGCCGAGTACGAGGGGCCCGGGGCGCTCGCCCCGGCCGGGCGCGGGCTGCTGGAGCCGGTCGGGCCGCGGCTGGGGCCGGAGGCCGTCACGGGGGCCTCGCTGGTGCTGCTGCCGGGCCTGGCGGTGGACCGCGACGGGCTGCGGCTGGGCCGGGGCGGCGGCAGCTACGACCGGGTGCTGGCCCGGCTGGAGCGGGCCGGGGCGCGGCCGGTGCTGGCGGTGCTGCTGTACGAGCACGAGCTGCTGGAGCGGGTCCCGGCCGAGCCGCACGACCGGCCGGTGGACCTGGCGGTCACGCCGTCGGGGGTGCGGACCTTCGGGTGAGCCGCGGGCGGCCCCTGGGACGCGGGCGGCCCCGCTCCCTCCGGAAGGGAACGGGGCCGCCCGCGCGTCGGACCGGAGTCAGCCGGTGGTGAGCACCAGCTTGTGCTTGGTCGCCTTCTCCACCGCGTCCGGGGTGAAGGCCCAGGTCAGCAGCTTGCCCTTGAGCCAGAGGTCGGTCTGGTCGTTGTAGTTCGCGTGGAAGGCGTGGCCGGATTCGCCGCCGACGTTGATCCAGCGCGAGGAGTCCAGGTCGTTCAGGTCGACCACCATGCGCATCGACGGGATCCAGTCCACCTGGTAGCCGGCCGCCGCGTTCCAGCCCGCCGCGTCCACCGCCGCCGAGCCGCCGGAGAGGCGGTAGGGGCCGCGGTTGAGCAGCTTGTGGACGGCGCCGGAGGCGATCGAGGAGTTGTCGGTGCCCATGGTCTGCTCGCGCAGCTCCAGCTTGTGCAGGCGGCCCCAGCTCCAGGTGGAGATGTCCTTGCCGAGCAGCGAGGTCAGGTCCTGCCGGGCGTTCTTCATCGCCTCCTTGAGCAGGTTGTCCAGGCCCTTCTGCTCCTTGTGCTGGGAGTCGATGTACGTCCACCACGAGCTGTCCGGCTTGTCCAGCTGGGCGCGGACCACCTCGGTCCAGCGGTCGCCGCCGTCCGGCTGGGCCTTGCCCGGGTCGCGGGTGCCGCACTGGGTGACGATCTTGCTGGAGCTGTCCGGCTTGGTCGGGTCGTCCTGCTGGCGCACCAGCAGGCAGTTGTCCTTGGCCCGGATGTCGGCCGGGAACTTCTGGCCGAAGGCGAGGCTGAGCAGGTTGCGCCAGACGCCGTTGTAGTAGGCGGCGGCGGCCGAGTCGGCGTCCTGGTGGAAGTTCCAGTCCTTCAGCAGGTCCTGGGCCTCGCGCACGTACGGGTCGTCGATCTGCTGCTTGAGCAGCAGCGGGACCAGCGTCTTGGCCATGATGCTGGTGTTGTCCAGCTGCAGGGTCTGCATGTCGTCCGGCGAGATCTTGCCGTTGTTCTTGAGCAGGCCCTCGATCTGGTCGGTGATCTCCTTGGCCCGGGTGCCGTACTCCCAGTCCTTGGTCAGGTTGTACTTGTAGCTGTAGCTCTGGTCCGCCACGGCCTGGTTGGCGGTGACGATGTAGCCCGCGGACGGGTTGAGGCTCCAGGGCAGCGCGGTGAAGGGGACCGGGTCCGGCTTCCACTGGTAGGAGGGGTCCCAGCCGGGGGCGGGCATGGAGCCGTCGCCCTTGCCGCGGACCGGGATGACGCCCGGGGCCTGGTAGCCGATGTTCTTGGCGTCGGCGTAGATCAGGTTCTGCGCGGGGACGGCGAAGTCCCTGGCGGCGTTCCGGAAGTCGTCCCAGTTCTTCGCCTTGTCCAGCTCGAAGACGGCGTCCATGGTCTTGCCGGGGCTGAGCGCCGTCCACTGGAGGGCGACGCCGTAGCCGCCGGTGCCGCGGTCGGGGGCGGAGGTGCCGTTGGGGGCGTACTTGCCGACGTTCTGCTGTTCGGTGCTCTGGTCGGAGATGAGCGGGGCGCCGGTCTGGGTGGTGCGGACGGTGATGGTGCGGTCCTCGCCGCCGGCGACCTTGATGGTCTCCTTGCGGAGGTCGAACTTCACGTCCTTGCCGTCCACCTGGTAGGTCTCCGGGCCGGTGACCTTCTCCAGGTAGAGGTCGGTGACGTCGGCGCCGAGGTTGGTGAAGCCCCAGGCGATGTCCTTGTTGTGGCCGATCACCACGCCGGGCATGCCGGCGAAGGTGAAGCCGGAGACGTCGAACTGGCAGGCCGGCGAGGCCGTCCGGCAGTGCAGGCCCATCTGGTACCAGACCGAGGGCAGGCCGGGGCCGAGGTGCGGGTCGTTGGCCAGCAGCGGCTTGCCGGTGGTGGTGTGCGAGCCGGCGACCACCCAGGAGTTGGAGCCGATGCCCTGGCCGGGGCGGCCGAGCAGCTGCGGCATCGTGTCGATCCGGTCGGTGAGGCCCTGCATCAGCACCTTGGTGGTGGCCGCGCCCTGGGCGGTGGCGGCGCCGGGGGCCGCGCCGGACTGCGCGGAGCCGTCGGCGGGCTTGTAGGTCTCGCCGCTCACGGTGCCGGTCTTCACGATGGTGCCGTTGCGGGAGTACGGGTACTCCGGGTACAGCTCGGCGATCTTGTCCGGGCCGAAGTCCTGGGCCAGCAGCGAGCGGTCGATCTCCTCCTGGAGGTTCCCGGAGAGGTTCCAGGCCATCGCCTTGAGCCAGGCCACCGAGTCGACCGGGGTCCACTGCTCGGGCTTGTAGCCGCTGTTGACGGCACCGAGCAGGGCGTACTCCAGCGAGGCCTTCTCGCCGCCGGGGTGCTCGGCCAGCCAGGCGTTCACGCCGTCCGCGTAGGCCTGCAGGTACTTCTTGGTCTCGGGCGACAGCTTGGTGTCGAACTCCTTCTGCGCCACCTGCCGCCAGCCCATGGTGCGGATGAAGGTGTCGGTGTCGACCTGGCTGTCGCCGAACATCTCGGACAGCCGGCCGGCCGTGATGTGGCGGCGGACGTCCATCTCCCAGAAGCGGTCCTGCGCCTGGACGTAGCCCTGGGCGCGGAACAGGTCCTCGGGGGTGTCCGCGTACAGCTGCGGGATGCCGTTGGCGTCGCGCTTGACGTCGACCGGCGCGCTCAGGCCCGCCACCTTGACGCTGCCGTCCACCTCCGGGAAGGACGCGCGGACCGCGGTGACCCCGCGGTAGCCGCCGTAGCCGACGCCGGCCACCAGCAGCACGACCAGCACGATCACGATCAGACGGGCGCGCCGGAACTTCTTCGAGCGGGGCATCTGGGTCCTTGCGGTCCTGACTTCGGGGCGGGCGGGCGTGTCCAGGGCCTGGGGCCGTGACAGGGCACCACATTAGGCCGAGTCCGCGGACCGGCGTGCACGGGGGACACTCCGGGCGGGATCTCGGGAGGTCAAGGAGCGGCCCGGAACGGGCCCGCGGGCAGCGATGCAGGCAGCCAAACTAAAGATATGGCAAAATGTTAGACTGAGTAACGATCCGCAAGAGGAGCATTGACGCCTTCTTAACGGGTCTCCGCGCGCGCCGCCCACGGCGCCCGCGCATGCTCGGAGCCACCCAGCGGCTCCGACCCCAGCACGACCCAGCACCACCTGACACCCCGCCCGCCCATGCCTGCCCGAGGTGCCACTGCGTGAACGTCGCCCACCTGAACCAACTCCTGCTCGAAGCCTCCGTGATCCTCCTGGTCGCGGTGGTCGCCGTGCGGTTCTCGACCCGATCAGGGCTGCCCAGTCTGCTGATCTACCTCGGGATCGGCATCGCACTGGGCCAGAACGGAATCGGCGTCACCTTCAACAACGCCGAGCTGACCCAGGTGCTCGGCTACGCGGCGCTCGTGATGATCCTGGCCGAGGGCGGCCTCAAGACCAGCTGGCGCGAGGTCAAACCGGCGATGCCGGCGGCCACCGTGCTGGCCACGGTCGGCGTCGGGATCAGCGTCTTCGTCACCGCGGCCGGCGCGCACTGGCTGGTCGGCCTGGACTGGCGGACCTCGCTGCTGCTGGGCGCGATCGTCTCCTCCACCGACGCCGCCGCCGTCTTCTCGGTGCTGCGGATGGTCCCGCTGCCGCACCGGCTCACCGGCCTGCTGGAGGCCGAGTCCGGCTTCAACGACGCGCCCGTGGTCATCCTGGTCGTCGCCTTCGCCTCCGTCGGCGAGCCGGACTCCTGGTACGTCCTGCTCGGCACGATCGTCGCCGAGCTGGCGATCGGCGCGGCGGTCGGTCTGGCCGTCGGCAAGCTGGGCGCGTTCGCGGTCAAGCGTGTCGCGCTGCCCTCCTCGGGCCTGTACCCGATCGCCGTGGTGGCGCTGACCGTGCTCGCCTACGCCGGCGGTGCGCTGCTGCAAGGCTCCGGCTTCCTCGCCGTCTACATCAGCGCGGTGATCCTCGGGAACTCCAAGCTGCCGCACGGACCGGCCGTGCGCGGCTTCGCCGACGGGCTGGCGTGGATCGGGCAGATCGGCATGTTCGTGCTGCTCGGACTGCTCGCCTCGCCCGAGAGCATGGGCGACGCGGTGGTGCCGGCGCTGGTGATCGGCGGGGTGCTGGTCTTCCTGGCCCGGCCGCTGTCGGTGGTGCTCACGATGACCCCGTTCAAGGTGCCCGGCCGAGAGCAGGCTCTGCTGAGCTGGGCCGGACTGCGCGGGGCGGTGCCCATCGTGCTGGCCACCATCCCGGTGGTCTCCGGCGCGCACAAGGCCGGGGACGTGTTCAACATCGTCTTCATCCTGGTCGTCGTCTTCACCCTGCTCCAGGGTCCGACGCTGCCCTGGATGGCCAAGCGGCTGCGGATCGGCGAGGGCGCGATGGGCCAGGACCTCGACATCGAGTCCGCGCCGCTGGAGAAACTGCACGGACACCTGCTGTCGGTCACGCTCTCGCCGGCCTCGCGGATATCCGGCGTGGAGGTCGGCGAGCTGCGGCTGCCCAAGGGGGCGGCGGTCACCCTGGTCGTGCGCGAGGGCAGTTCCTTCGTGCCGGACAAGGCGACGGTGCTGCGCGGCGGGGACGAGCTGCTGGTGGTCACCACGGACGAGGTCGGCGAGGCCGCGGAGCGGCGGCTGCGGGCCGTGGACAAGGGCGGCAAGCTGGCGGACTGGCTGAACGGGCGCTGACCCCGCGTTGCCAGGGGTGGCCTGGCGGGACAAGGCCGGCGAATGGGGTGGCCTGGCGGAATCTACGCGCGTAACTGTATGCTGGTGCGACCACGCCGTTTAACTACCGCTAGACCACCCCCAGCATCTGCCTGACGCAGAGTTGGCGCGACCGCTCGGCGGCCGCGGTCAGGCCCCGGCCCACCAGGCCCGGCCGACCCGGTATCTACCCCGGTCGACGCGCGAGAGGACGACTCTCGGCGCCGTCGGGGCCACCCCATGCCCTGCCGCGCTACCAGGCAGCAGGAAGGACCGACCGTGACGGCCCGCCGAACGGTCGACATCGCCGCGGACAGCGCTCCGGACACCGCGGACAACACTCCGGACACCGCTCCGGACACCGCGACCGGCACCGTGGACACCGCCGCCGAGGCGCCCGCCCGGGTCGGGTACGGAGAGCTGCTGCGCACGCCCGGCGCCTGGACGTTCCTGTCCCCCGCCCTGGTCGCGCGACTGCCCTACGCGATGCTCAGCATGGGCATCCTGCTGCTCGTCACCCAGACCCACGGCTCGTACGGCACCGCCGGTACGGTCACCGCCGTCGCCGCCGTCGCCCAGGCCCTGATCGGGCCGCAGACCGGGCGACTGGCCGACCGCTACGGCCAGGCCGCGGTACTGGTCCCGACGGTGCTGGTGCACGCGGCCTCGGTCGGCGTGCTGATCGCGCTGGCGCTCGGCCACGCGCCGGCCTGGAGCCTGTACCTGGCCGCCGTCCCCGCCGGGGCGAGCGTGCCGCAGATCGGCGCGATGGTCCGGGCCCGCTGGGTGTCCGAGTTCACCGCGGAGGGCGCCTCCCCGACCGCCGCGGCCAAGGTGAGCACCGCGTTCGCCTTCGAGTCCGTGACGGACGAGTTCACCTTCGTGATCGGCCCGATCCTGGCCGCCAACATCGCCGCCTTCGCCAGCCCGGCGACCGCGCTGATCGCCGAGGCCTCGCTGACCCTGGTCGGCGGCCTCGCCTTCGCCGCCCAGCGGCGCACCGCCCCCGCCCGGATCGCTCCGCAGCCCGGTGTGCGGCGCGCCTCCGCGCTCGCCTCGCCCGGCGTCCGGCTGCTGGCCGGGACCTTCCTCGGGGTCGGCGCGGTGTTCGGCGGCATGCAGGTGTCGGTGAACGCCTTCGCCGACTCCGTCGGGCAGCACGACGCCGGCGGCACGGTGTACGGGATCTTCGCGGGCGGCTCGATGCTGGCCGGTGTGCTGTACGGCGTGGTCGCCTGGCGGCGGCCGGTCCAGCAGCGGATGGCCATGAGCTACACGCTGCTGGTGCTGGGCTGCTCGGTGCTGTGGGCGATGCCCAACCTGGTCGCCCTGACGGTTGCCGGGCTGGTCTGCGGTCTGGCCATCGCGCCGACCCTGATCAGCGGCTACACCCTGGTCGAGACGCTGGTCGCGGACGGCGCCAAGACGGAGGCCTTCACCTGGCTGACCGGCGCGATCGGGCTGGGGCTGGCGGTCGGCTCGATGGCCGCCGGCAAGCTGATCGACGGACACGGGCCCTCGGTCGGGTTCCTGGTGCCGGTCGTCGGCGCCGGTCTGGGGCTGCTCGCGCTGGTGTCGATGCGGCACCTGCTGGTGGCGCGCGGCGGGACGGGCCGCGTGGTGGCCGGGTCCGCCGAGCGTGGCGGCGCGCCGCAGCTGGTCGGTGCGGCCAAGGGCTGAACGGGGGGTCGGCGGCGACCGGGTACCGGCTCATCTCACACCGGAGTCGCTGGACTGATCCAGCGGAATGCCGCATCATTGACCATCGTTAGCACTCATCAGGCGAGAGTGCCAGGAGGAAGACAAGTGCCCACGTACCAGTACCAGTGCACCGAGTGCGGCAACGGCCTGGAGGCGGTGCAGAAGTTCACCGACGAGGCGCTGACCACGTGCCCCGACTGCCAGGGACGGCTCCGCAAGGTCTTCTCGGCCGTGGGCGTCGTGTTCAAGGGCTCGGGCTTCTACCGGACCGACAGCCGATCGTCCTCCAGCAGTTCGGTGGGCGCCGGTTCGTCCTCCGGCTCCCCGACGTCGTCGTCCGCGACGTCCTCGACGGGTTCGAGCTCGTCGTCCTCGTCCAGCTCGTCCAGCTCGTCCAGCTCCTCCAGCAGCCCGGCTCCGGTCGCGAGCTGACCTCGGCGCCCGGTTCGCGGCGTTCGACACTGGGCGCTCGGCGCCGGATCGGCGTCCGGCGAGTGCTCGGAAGCTTCGCGAAAGGCCCGTCGGCCCCGCTTCACGCGGGGCGGCGGGCCTTTCCGCTTGCCCTGTTCGCCGTCCGGCGCGGGTTTTCGTCAGCTTGCGGAGGTCGGTCTCACTCGCGCGAGTGTACGAAGTTGTCCACAGGGGCGGGTTTATCCACAGGCTTGGGGATAGGGCTTTCCGGTAGCGCCCGGGGCGCGCATCGTGTGGGTCACCAGAGACCGACCGATCGAGTCCGGAGGTCACGTCGATGACGACCATGAGCCTGTCCGTCCCACTGCCCGCGCCTACCGTGCCGCCCCGGCGGGAGGTGCCGAGCTTCCCCCCGATCCGGCGCGGCTGCGGCGGGTGGCACCGCTGGCGCCGGGCCGTCCGGCGGCGGGCCGGGGTGCCCGCGCTGGTGCTGCTCGCGGTGGCGGCGGCGCTGGCGCTCGGGCCCACACGGGCCGGGCTACCGCCGCCCTCAGGGGGCGCGGTGGGCCGTACGGGTTGTCAATCCGGGCCTGCGGGGGATCACCCGTAACCCCGGAACGACTTCGTCGTTCGAGGCGGCATGAAAGGCTTCAAGGAATTCCTGCTGCGTGGAAATGTCGTCGAACTCGCCGTCGCCGTGGTCATCGGCGCGGCTTTCACCAACATCGTCAATGCCTTCGTCAAAGGCGTGATCAATCCGATCGTCGGTGTGTTCGGGACGAAGGACCTGGGGTCCTACAGTTCCTGCCTCAAGGGGCCCTGCGAGGTGAGCGCCACCGGTGGGGTCACGTCCGGAATCCTCATCCTGTGGGGGTCGGTGCTCAGCGCCGCCCTGCAGTTCCTGATCACTGCGGCCGTCGTCTACTTCGTCCTGATCGTGCCGATGAACAGGATGGCGGCCAAGCGCAAGTCCGTCGTCGAGGTGGCGGCGGAGGCCGAGGCCAAGGAGGTCCAACTGCTGACCGAGATCCGCGACGCGCTGGTCACGGCGCGCTAGTCCCCGTGGTGCGGCGGACGCTGGCTCAGATACCAGTCCAGCCCGCGCCCACCGCTCTCCCCCGGCCCGGGGCGCTCGCCCCAGCCCGCGTCGGTGTCGTCCCGGGACTGCTGGTCCAACGGGTCCCGGAAGACCAGCCGGGCCTTGGCCACGGCCGCCCGCCGGGTCGCCGGCGGCTGGTCCGCCGACGGCTGCTCGTCCTGTTCCTGCCGGACCTGCCCCTGCCTGTTCTGTCCCTGCCTGCTCTGTTCCTGCCGGCTCTGTTCCTGCTCGCTCACTCTGTCCACTCCCCTGATCACCCGGGCCGTCCTGTCCCTCCAGCCTAAGAGCCCCGTGGCACGCCGCGGGCCCTGGGCGGAGCGCTCCGCACCAGGGCCCGGGGGCAGACGGGCTCGGTCATTCCCGGCCGAGACGGGCTCGGCCGTGGGCTCGTTCGTCAGGCGGCTCCTCAGGCGGCCTCGAAGCCCGCGTGGTCGGCGATCTTCTTCAGTTCGGCGAGCGCGTGCTTCTCGATCTGGCGGATCCGCTCGCGGGTGAGGCCGTGCTGCTTGCCCACCTCGGTCAGGGTGCGCTCGCGGCCGTCCTCCATGCCGTAACGGGAGCGGATGATCGAGGCCGTGCGGTCGTCCAACCGCCCGATCAGGCCGTCCAGCTCCTCGCGGCGGAGCATGACCATCACGGCGTCCTCGGGGGACGTCGCCCCGGTGTCCTCGACCAGGTCGCCGAACTGGGTCTCGCCTTCGTCGTCGACCGACATGTTGAGGCTGACCGGGTCGCGCGCCCAGTCCAGCACGTCCTTGATCCGAGCCTCGGTGGTGTCCAGCTCGGCCGCGATCTCGGCCGGCTCTGGCTCGCGGCCCAGTTCCTTGGACTTCTCGCGCTGCACCCGCCGGATCCGGCCGAGCTCCTCGACCAGGTGCACGGGCAGCCGGATGGTGCGGGACTGGTCGGCGATGGAGCGGGTGATCGCCTGCCGGATCCACCAGGTGGCATAGGTGGAGAACTTGAAACCCTTGGCGTAGTCGAACTTCTCGACGGCGCGCACCAAGCCCGCGTTGCCCTCCTGGATGAGGTCCAGCAGCGGGAGGCCACTGCGCGGGTAGCGGCGGGCGACCGCGACCACCAGGCGGAGGTTGGAGCGGATGAACACGTCCTTGGCGCGCTCCGCGTCCTCGGCTATCGCCTCCAGCTCCTCGCGCGTGACACCGTCCGGAAGTCCGTCCTCGTCCAGCAGGTGCTGGGCGTACACGCCGGCCTCGATCCGCAGCGAGAGCTCGACCTCCTCGGCGGCATCGAGCAGGGGCGTCCTGGCGATCTCGTCGAGGTACATGCCGACCAGGTCGCGGTCGGCCTCAAGGTTGGTCGGGCGGGCCGCGCGACTCCGGTCGGCCCTGTCGCGAACGACGGCACGGGTGGCCATGCTTGCTCCCTTTGACTGGTGTTGCCGAGGTCTGCCTGCCTGCCCGTGAGGGCAAGAAGTGCGGGCCCCTTGGGGCCTCACACGTAACGATCCAACGAACAGAATCCGGACAACATTCCCAAGTCACTCAGATTCTTCCCGGCGATGCAGTATCCTGCCGGTTTTCACCCCGGTTCTGGACGCTCGGTGACCGGCCGAACACCCAATGCGCCCGCTTGCGATCGCTTCGCGCGATCAACCGGGACGCCTCTTCACCGGCTCTCCATGCGACCGCCGCCTACCGTTGAACCGGCGAACGGCCGCGCACGTTCCCCGGCGCACGCAGGTCCTCCTCACAAAAGATGCCAAATCGCTATCGCTCCAGCTCCCGATCGGCACAGCACGCTGGGAAGGTGTCAGGCATGCACCTGACCAACAGCTCGACCTCCGTCACCGTGCGTTATCACGGCCTCCTTCGGGACGCCGCGCTCGCGCTGGGTTGCGCCGCGCTGTTCGGCCTCCTGGCGGCGCTGGTAACGGGCCACTGGCACCCTCTGCACGAGTTCGACCAGCACTGGATCAGCGAACTCCACATCTACGCACAGGAACACCGGATCTGGACCGCCGCCGTGCAGACCCTCTCCGACATCGGCGGCCCCGTCACGATGCGTGCACTTCTCGGCGTTGCCGCCGCCTGGCTCCTGTTGATCGGCGCCCGGGTGCTGGCCGGCTGGGTGGCCGCCCAGACCCTGGTCGGCTGGGGCGCCCAGTGGGCGCTGAAGCTGGCCTTCGACCGCCCGCGCCCCGTCTTCAACGACCCGGTCTCGCACGCCGGCGGCCCGGCCTTCCCCTCCGGGCACGCGATGGCCTCGGCGATCACCTGCGCCGTCCTGGTCGGCCTGGTCTGGTACCGGGTCCACCGCCGCGGCCGGACCGCCGCCTGCGCGGTGGCCGCCGGGACGGTGCTCACCATCGGCTGGACCCGGGTCGCCCTCGGCGTGCACTGGCCCAGCGACGTACTGGCGGGCTGGCTGGCGGCCGGCGTCGTACTGGGCGTCGTGACCGCCGCGATCGAGCTCTGGCGCCCGGGCGCGCTGGCGCGGGACGTACGACGGGTCAACTGGCGCACCAGGCCCCGGGTTCAGCGGGTCATCGTGCCCTACGTCCGAGCGTCGCACGCCGAGGACGCGGAGCTGGACGATCCCGTCGACCGCCCGGACGAGCCCGTCCGCTGACGCCCCCGGGAACAACGCCGCAGGCCCCCCGTCCGAGGTCGGACGGGGGGCCTGCGGGCTGTGGTGCCGTGGTGTGCCCCAGACAGGAATCGAACCTGCGACACCGGCTTTAGGAGAGCCGTGCTCTATCCCCTGAGCTACTGAGGCGGGGCCGGTCTGTGACCAGGCCGTTCACAGCGTACCGGATCGGGGGTCGGCTGGGGGGTCGTGGCCGGGGATGGTGGTCAGGGGGCGGGTGCCGACGGGGCGTCAGGGCAGGTCAAGTAGCCTGCGGAGAAGTGTTCGGATCGCCCCGGCGTGCCGCCCGAAGGAGACGAAGGCCCTGATGACACCAGCTGTACGCCCGGCCGTCCGCTTGCCGGGGCAGGTGTGGTTCTGGCCGGCGGTGGTGATGCTGGGCGTCGGCTCGTACCGGCTGGGCACGCCCGAGCTGTGGCGGGACGAGATGGCGACCTGGACCGTGGCCACCCGCTCGCTGGGCGACCTGCTGCGGCTGCTCCAGCACATAGACGCCAGCAACGGCGCGTACTACCTGCTGATGCACGGCTGGACGGCGGTGTTCGGCGACTCGGCGGTGGCCCTGCGAATACCCTCCGTGCTGGCGATGGCGGCGGCGGCCGCCTTCGTGGCGCTGACCGCCGAGCGGCTGTTCGGCGACCGGGTCGCGGCGATCGGCGCGGGGCTGCTGTTCACGGTGCCGCCCCAGGTGTCCCACTACGCCCAGGAGGCGCGCGCCTACGCGCTGGCGACCTGCTCGATCGCGGCCGCCACCTACTTCCTGCTGCGGGCGCTGGAGCGGCCGGGACTGCGGCGCTGGGCGCCGTACTCCGTGGCGATGGCGCTGGCCGGGGCCTGGCACCTGGTCTCGTTCAGTACGGTCGCCGGGCAGACCGCGCTGGTGCTGCTGCACCTGTGGCGCACCCGAACGGGGGCGGAACGGCGGATCCGGTGGCAGTACCCGGTCGCCGTGGCCGCGGCGGTGCTCCCGGTGCTGCCGGTGGCGCTGCTCGGCAGCCGGCAGTCCGACCGGCAGCTCGGCTGGATCAAGACGCCGTCCTTCTCCGACCTGACCGACTTCGGCGGGCACCTCTTCGGCTCGGACCAGGTGGCCCGGGCCTTCGTCCTGCTGGCGCTGCCCGCGCTGTTGCTGCCCGGCCTGCGACTGCGGGCCTGGCAGTCGCTGCTGCTGGCGGAGCTGCCGGTGGTGGGCGTCTGGTTGGTGTCGCGGGGCACCACCTCGTACTTCCTCGACCGGTACCTGCTCTTCACGGTGCCCGCCTGGGCGGTACTGGCCGGGGGCGGGGTCGCGGCGGTGTACCGCGCGGTGGCGGCCCGGGCCGGGCGGCGGTGGGCGCCGGGACGGACCGCCCAGCCGCGGGCGGCCGTGGCGACGGCCAGGCTGCTGGCGGTGGGCCTGCTCGCCATCCCGGCCGTGGCGGCGCTGCCCGAGCAGCCCGCGGTGCGGTACGCGGACGCGCACACCCGCTCCAAGGAGCCGTTCCGGGCGGCGGCCGAGGAGATCACCGCCGGGTACCGTCCCGGGGACGGGCTGGCGGCCCCGATGGGCGACCAGTCCTGGGCGATGGTCTGGCCGGGCGTCAGCTACCACCTGCCCCCGAACGTCCAGCCGTTCCCGGTGTTCGTCGCGCGCAGCGCCGAGGACGCCGAGGCGCTGGCCCCCGAGCCCTGCCTGCGGCCGGAGGCCTGTCTGGGGGACGTACCGCGGGTCTGGCTGCTGGTCCTCGGGGACACCCCGGACCCGCTGGCGGCCCTGGCGGAGGAGCAGGCACAGCCGCTCAGGCAGCGGTACGGCGCGCCGGACAAGGTGGTACCGCTCGGCGGTCTCACCCTAGCGCTGCTCGACCCCGCGACCTGAGACATCCGGACCTGGGGCGCCCGGACCTGGGGCCGCGGAGAAGCCGGACCGACGGAGAAGGGGGAGCCGGATCGTTCCGGCTCCCCCTTCGGCCGTTCAACCGTTCGACGCGCTCACAGCATGCGCAGCAGTCGGGACTGGATGGACGGCGGGTTCAGGTCGGACTGGAGGGCCACCGGGACCTCCACCTTGCTGTCGCCCGAGCCCACCCGCAGGGTGCCGACCTCCTTGCCGGCCTTCTCGTTGTGGCGGAGCTTGGCCGGGTCCAGGGTGATCGTGCCGCTGATGCCGGGGAAGCCCGCCACCACGAGGTCCTTGGTCGCGACGACCGGGACCTTGCCGCCGAGCCCGTCGTCCACCGAGCCGACGACGTCGCCCTTCTTCACCACGGTCTGGCCGGTCAGCCCGTTCTGCGCGGCCTGGATCTGCTTGCCGCTGACCTTCAGCACGGTCGGCAGGATGCCGTCGCCCTCCTTGGACGAGGTGGCCTGCTGGCCCAGGGTGACACCGAGGATCAGCCGCTTCACGCCGCCGATCTCCTTGTACGCGGCCCACATCAGGCAGCCGCCGGCCGGGGTGCTGGAACCGGTCTTGACGCCGATGACGCCGGTCTTCGGGTTGATCAGGTTGTTGGTGTTGAGGATCTTCACGCCGTTGAGGGTGGTGTCCGGGGTGGAGACGATCTGCCGGAAGATCTCGTCCTGCATGACCTGCTCGGCCAGCTTCAGCTGGTCCTTGGCGGTGGACTTGGTGTCCGCGTTGAAGCCCGCCGGGTCGGCGTAGGTCGTGTTGGTCATGCCGAACTTGGCCGCCGTGTCGTTCATCAGCTTGACGAACGCCTCCTCGGAGCCGGAGTGGTAGCGGGCGAGCAGCCGGGCCACGTTGTTGGCGGACGGCAGCATCAGCAGTTCCAGCGCCTGGTACTCGGTGAGCACCTGACCCGCGGTGAGCGTCACCCGGGACTCGTCGGCGTTGCCGGACTCCTGCGCGGCCTGCGGGTCGACGGTGATCTTCGGGCCGCTCTCCCCCTTCTTCAGCGGGTACTTCTGCAGGATCAGATAGGCGTTCATCACCTTGGTGACACTGGCGATCGAGGCCGGGGTCTCCTGGCCCGAACTGCCGAGGCTGCCCACGCCGACCACCTCGGCCGCGGACTGACCCTTGGCCGGCCAGGCGAGGTCGAGCGCGTCGCCGGAGAAGGTGAAGCTACCCGCAGCCGACATCTTCACCTTCGCGTCCGGCAGCGGGCGCAGCAGCTGGGCCACCACGACCGCACCGAGCACCACGGCCAGGAACACCGTCCAGATGGTGATCCGCTTGAGCGCGCGGCGCAGCGGCGAGACCGGACGGGAGTTGAGGGAGGCCAGGACCTCCATCGCCTCGGCCGTGTTCTCGGGCCGGGGCAGCGGCTGCGGGGCGGGCAGCGGCTCGGGCCCGGGCAGCGGCGGGACGGGCGGCACCGGCCGCGGGTCGGGCTCGGGCAGCGGGGTGGGCGCCGGGGCCGGACCGGGCTCGGGCTTCGGGGGCGGCTCGGGCAGCGGTTCGGGCCCCGGGGTCGGCTCGGGTTCGGGGACGGGCTTGGGCGTCGGGTGCGGCTCGGGCCCCGGCTCGGGGACGGGCGCCGGCTCGGGCAGCGGGGTGGGCTCCGGGGGCTCGGGCACGGTGCCGGCGGCCGGGGCGGCCGGGGCGGCCGGGGCGGCGGGGGCGCCCAGCGGCCTGGGCTTCTCCAGCTTCTCGGCCTTGCCGGTCGGAACCGGGGGCGTGGTGAGCAGCATGGTCCTGGTCGGGTCGTACGGCTCGTCGGACTCGTCGGACCCGGCGGTCTCGGCGGCCTCGTCTGCCGCTGCCTCGGCAGCCTTGGACTCGGCGGGCTCGGACTCGGCGGGCTCCTCGGATTCAGCGGGCTGCCCGGACGCCGCGGACTCCTTCGGTTCGGCGGCCTCGGGTGTGTCGGCCCGCTCCGCCGGCTTCGCCTTCTCCGGCGTGTCGGCCGCGGAACCGGTCTTCGCGAGGGGCTGCTCCGACGCCTTCTCAGTCTCGTCGGCCTTCACGGAAGCACTCTCGGAAGCCTCCCCGGCACCCTTCGCAGCCACCGCGCCAGCCGTCCGCATGGTGAGACGCGGGTCGGCGCCGGATGGCCGTTCGGCGGCCTCCTCCGCCGCGTCAGCCGTCGAGGCCGACTCCTCCCTCTCCGCCCCACCATCTGAACTGTCGTCGCCCGCGGCCTTCAGCAGTTCCTCGGGCAGCCGCAGCGCGGTGGTCTTGTTGTCCACCGGCAGGCGCAGCATCGTCGTCCGGCTGTCCACATCCCGGACGCGGATCTGTACGGTCGACCCGCCCTCGGCCCCCGCCGACGGCTTCTCGGCGGACGCGCCGGAGGAGGGCTCGGCGGACGCCGCGGCCGAGGACTCGGCCGGCGTCCCGGCGGTGGTCTCCGCGGATGCCTTGGCAGTGGTTCCGGCTGACGCCGGGTCGACCGACCCGCCGTCGGCACCCTCAGCGGTGCCGGCCGCCGTACCGGTCCGTTCGCGTTCGCCGCCCCGCTCCCGCTCGTCGTCCCTCAGCACCCTGTCGGGGGACTCGCCCACGTATCCCAGCCTCCTCAACGCCCGGCGGGGCACCGGCAGACCCGATTTCGGGAAGCCGACGCCCCGCCCCGTGTACCTGTACAGTCTCCGCCACATGCGGTCGATCCGGCCGCGCACACCCCGCCCGACCGGCGCTTATTGCCGCCGCACGGCCGCATCGCGGCCTGTTCAACGGTCAGACGCCGGGGTCGCGGCCGCCGGTTCCGCGCCTTCACCGCAAGGTCACGATTCGGAGGCGTACTCGACAAGCCCGTGTGAGAGGCGTCACCCTGTCTCTCATCCACGCGGGGAGGCTTGGATGGGCAAGAGCCGCAGAACTGTTCCCGAGGAACTCTTGCTGCTCGCTTTGGACCCGACCACGGGTACCACGGCGCAGCCGCAGACCCTCGACCTCGGACTCGCCGGGGCGCAGCTCGTCGAGCTGTCCCTGGCCGGACGGATCGTACCGGAGGGAGACCGGATCGCCGTCGTGCTCGCACGGCCGACCGGCGACCCGACCCTTGACCACGCACTGGAGCTGCTGCGCCGACGCGGCAGCCCGGTCCGCGCGGCGCACTGGATCGGCGGGCCCCGCCTGGGGCTTCGGCAGACGTACCTGGCGCACCTGGAGCGCTGCGGCATGGTCACCGCCGTGCCCGGCCAGATGTGCGGGGTGCTGCCGACGACCCGGTACCAGGCGGTCGACGACTGCACCAACGCCGCGATCAAGCAGCGGCTGGACACCGCGATCCGCACCGGTGTACCGCCGGACCCGCGGACGGCCGCGCTCGCGGCCCTCGCCCACTCGGTGGGGCTGGGCAAGCACCTGTACCCGGGTAACGAGGGCCGGTCCTCGCGGTCTCGGCTGCGCGACCTGATCCGGTACGACCCGCTCGGCGGGATGGTCGCGCACGCCGTGATGGACGTGCAGAACGGCCTGCCGGCACAGCAGAACCGTTCCTCCCAGGCTTCCGGGACCGGCACCGGCCGCTCCGGTGCCCGCGCGGCGGGCCGGACCTCCGGCGGGCGGGTCTCCGCCCCTCGGGTCGGGGTCCGCTGATCCAGGCGGCCAGCTGATCCCAGCGGTCCGCTGATCCGGGCGGGCCGCTGATCCTGGTCGGCCGCTGACCACAACGACCCCCGGCGCGCCGAGTCCGACTCGCCGACGACACGTCCGACGGCGCACACCGTCCCGTCCGCGCCGCCCGAGGGCGGCGGGCACCCGTGCGCGCCATCCCGCACCATTGGCACCACCAGTACTACCGGCACCGCCAGAAGCACCGGCACCGCCAGAAACACGGAGGGGCGGTCGCCCCGCGACGCAAGTCGCCCGGCGACCGCCCCTCTGCCGTTCCCGGAGGCCCGTCGGGGTCTTCCGGAACCACCGGTCCGAGTCGTCGAGCCGCATTACCACCTGGGGGCTTGCGCTGTCTCACAGAAGCGCTTTTCCGATGATCCGTTCTACTGCGCTGCTGTGATTCCCCGGCGCCGACCTGGCCCAAGGTGTCATGCTGCTCCAAGTCAGGGGGGTTGGTCCCAATGTCCGAAGTGTTCCGAGGGCTGCCGTTCCAACGATCACCAGAGGTCCGGCCGGAGGTCGACGTGTCCGCGAACATCAATCCCACCGTGCGCCGCCGACGCCTCGGCTCGGAGCTGCGAAAACTCCGCGAGGGCCTCGGAATGACGGCGGAGGAGGTGGCCGGCCGGCTGATGGTCTCCCAGTCGAAGATCAGCCGGCTGGAGAACGGCCGTCGCAGCATCAGCCAGCGCGACGTGCGCGACCTCTGCGACGTCTACAACGTGTCCGACGAACAGATGCGCAGCAGCCTGATGGAGATGGCCAAGGAGTCCCGCCAGCGGGGCTGGTGGCACGACTTCAACGACATGCCGACCCCGTACAGCGTCTACATCGGCCTGGAGGCCGAGGCCTCCTCGATCCGCGCCTACGAGTCCTCCTTCATCCCGGGGCTGCTCCAGACCGAGCAGTACGCCCAGGCCGTGGTCGAGGGCACCCAGCCGGACACCGACGCGATCGCGGTGCAGCGCCGGGTGCAGGTGCGGATGAAGCGCCAGGAGCGCGTCCACGGCGAGAACCAGCTCGGCAGCCTGTGGACCGTCATAGACGAGGCGGCGCTGCGCCGCGAGGTCGGCAGCCGGGAGATCATGGCCCGGCAGCTGCAGCAGATGCTGGAGCTCAGCCTCCGACCGAACATCACCATCCAGGTGATCCCGTTCTCGCACGGCGCCCATCCCGGCATGACCGGGACATTCTCCCTGCTGGAGTTCCCGGAGTCAGCCGATTCCACGGTTGTCTACTTCGAAGGTGTGACGAGCGATCTCTACCTGGAGAAGGAGGCCGACGTGCGCCGCTATACCGGTCTGTACGACTACCTGAGAGCGGCCGCACTCGGTGTCGCGGAGAGCCGGTCGCTGATAGCCGACATCGAAAAGGGATACCACGAATGAGCACCCCCTCCGAGTACGGAACCCCCTGGCGCAAGAGCAGTCACAGCGGTGGCCAGGGCGCCTGTGTGGAGATCGCCGGACCTGCCGCCGGGGCGGTGGCGGTCCGGGACTCCAAGGACCCGCTCGGCCCGCAGCTGCTCTTCTCCACCGAGGCCTGGAACGCGTTCGCGTCGGCCGCGGCGGCGGGAGCCTTCGGCGAGGCCTGACCGGGATCCGTGCTCGGACGAGTTGCCCGTAGCGCTGTCCGTCGCCCCGAGCGGCGGCCGAAGCTACGGGCAACTGCCGTTTCCACGGCGTTCGTTCAGTGCACCACCGGGTACCGGACCGACCAGTTGACGCCCTCCGGGGTCTGCCGGTCGTGCAGTTCGGTGCCGTGCATCAGCTCCAGCGCGAAGTCGTCGGCGAGTTCGAGGATCGCGCCGCGTCCCTCCAGCCCCGCCAGCAGGCCCGGCGGCAGCGCGGTGTCGCCGTGCAGCACCCCGAGCAGGTTGCCGCAGATCGCGCCGGTGGAGTCGCTGTCCCCGGAGTGGTTGACCGCCAACAACAGGCCCGAGCGCACGTCGTGGGCGACCAGGGCGCAGTAGACCGCGATCGCCAGCGCCTCCTCGGCGACCCAGCCCTCCCCCAGCGCCTCGACCCGTTCGGCGGACGGCTCGCCGGCCCGGACGGCGTCCAGCGCGGCCCGCAGCGCGGCCGTGGTCTCCTCGTGCGCCTGCCGCTCGGAGAGCAGCGCCAGCGCGAGGTGGACGCCCTCCTCCAGGGTGCCGCCACGGGCCACCGACTGGACGATCACCGCGAACGCGCCCGCCGCCAGGTAGCCGGTCGGGTGGCCGTGGGTGAGCACCGAGCACTCCACCGCGAGCTGGAAGACCAGGCCCGGCTCCCAGGTGGTGAGCAGCCCGAACGGCGCCGCCCGCACCACCGTGCCGCAGCCCTTGGAGTGCGGGTTCTTGGGCCGCTCCAGGGTGCCGAGCCGCTGGCCGTCCGGCCCGGTCAGGCCGGTGAGGCAGCCCTGGCCGGGGGCGCGCTGGGCGTACAGCCACTCCTCGCGGCCGAGCCAGCCGAGGTCGGGGCGGCGCTCGTCCGGGCCCCAGTCGCGCTGGGTGGCGGCCCAGCGCAGGTAGGCCAGGTGCAGGTCGGTGGGCGGGTGCCAGCTGCCGGTGTCGCGCCGGATGTGGGCCCGGATCAGGCCGTCCACGGTGAACAGGCTGAGCTGGGTGTCGTCGGTGACGGCGCCGGTGCGCCCGTAGGCGGGGACGTAGCCGGTGACGCCCCGCGGGCCGTGCTGGGCCCGGATCTTCTCCAGCGACTCGAACTCGACGCCGGCGCCGAGCGCGTCACCGATGGCACCGCCGAGCAGGCAGCCCCGCACCCGGCTGCGGAAGTCCTGCTGCTGGGCTCGTGACCACAGGGGCATCACGACGGGGCGCCTTTCGTCGGGGTCGGGGGGCGGGTCCGCGCGACGCACGGCCGCCGCGCGCGCCCTGGCACTGTATTCGAAGGCGCGAGCGAAACGACGGCGTCCCTCGCACTTCGGTTCCCCGCCCCGGCCGCCGTCCCCGCCCCGGCCGCCGCCCCCGCGACGGCCGGGGTCCCGCGGTCGGCCTGGGCCGGCCTACTCCAGCACCGGCAGCAGCTCCGGCAGGTGCCCGTCCGAGGCCAGCGCCGCCGCGCGCCGCTCGGCCGGCACCTCGCCGTAGAGGGTGGTGCGCTGGCGGTGGGGGCGGCCCGCGGCCTCGGCGATCGCCTGGAGGCCGCGCACCGACTTGTAGCTGCCGTACGCCGAACCGGCCATCCGCGAGATGGTCTCCTCCATCAGCGTGCCGCCCAGGTCGTTGGCGCCCGAGCGGAGCATCTCGGCTGCGCCTTCGGCGCCCAGCTTCACCCAGCTGGTCTGGATGTTGGGGATGTGCGGGTGCAGCAGCAGCCGGGCCATGGCGACCACGGCGCGGTTGTCCCGGGCGGTCGGGCCGGGGCGGGCGATGCCGGCCAGGTAGACCGGGGCGTTGGTGTGGATGAACGGGAGGGTGACGAACTCGGTGAAACCACCGGTGCGCTGCTGGATGCCGGCGAGCAGCCGCAGGTGGCCGAGCCAGTGCTTCGGCGTGTCCACGTGCCCGTACATCATCGTGGACGAGGAGCGGATGCCCAGCTCGTGCGCGGTGGTGACCACCTCGACCCAGGTCGCGGCCGGCAGCTTGCCCTTGGTGAGCACCCAGCGGACCTCGTCGTCCAGGATCTCGGCGGCGGTGCCCGGGATGGTGTCCAGGCCCGACTCCTTGGCCCGCTGCAGCCAGTCGCGGATCGAAAGCCCGGTCCGGGTCGCGCCGTTGACCACCTCCATCGGGGAGAACGCGTGCACGTGGATCCCGGGCACCCGTTCCTTCACCGCGCGGGCGATGTCGAAGTAGGCGGTGCCGGGCAGGTCCGGGTGGATGCCGCCCTGCATGCACACCTCGGTGGCGCCCACCTCCCAGGCCTGCGCGGCGCGTTCGGCGACCTGCTCCAGGGAGAGGGTGTAGGCGTCGGCGTCGGTGCGGCGCTGGGCGAAGGCGCAGAAGCGGCAGCCGGTGTAGCAGACGTTGGTGAAGTTGATGTTCCGGGTGACGCAGTAGGTGACCTCGTCCCCTACCGCGTCCCGGCGGACGTCGTCGGCGATCCGGCACAGGGCGTCCAGGGCCGGGCCGTCCGCGTGGAACAGGGCCAGCGCGTGGTCGTCGGTGAGCTTGGCCGGGTCGTCGGCGGCCACCGCAAGGGCCTCGCGCAGGTCGCCCGCGAGGCGCTCGGGCGCGCCCTTCGCGAGCACCTGCTCGCGCAGCACCTCCCAGTCGCCGTACACGTCCTCGAAGTCGGCCCGGCGGTCTCCGGTGCGGCCCTCGGTGTCGACGGCGGTGTGCAGGTCGGTCCGCCCGTACGCCTCCGGGAGGTCCTCGGGCTCCTGCCAGGGGCGGCCCTCGACCACCGAGTCCGGGTTCGCCAGGCCGGTGGCCGGGTCGGCCAGGGCGCGCACGTGCGGCAGCACCCGCGGGTCCAGCCAGGGTTCGCCGCGCAGCACGTACTCGGGGTAGACGGCGAGGCGTTCGCGCAGTTCGAAGCCGGCCGCGGCAGAGCGCTCGGCGAGGCGGTCGATCTGCGGCCAGGGGCGCTCGGGGTTGACGTGGTCCGGGGTCAGCGGGGAGACGCCGCCCCAGTCGTCGATGCCGGCCGCGATCAGCCGCTCGTACTCACCGTCCACCAGGTTCGGCGGCGCCTGAAGGCACGCCGTCGGGCCGAGCAGGTGGCGGGCCACCGCCACCGTGGCCACCAGCTCGTCCAGTTCGGCGTCCGGCATGCCGCGCATCGCGGTGTCCGGCTTGGCGCGGAAGTTCTGCAGGATCAGTTCCTGGACGCCGTGGTAGGCCCGGGAGACCTTGCGCAGCGCGAACAGCGACTCGGCGCGCTCCTGGTACGTCTCGCCGATGCCGATCAGCAGGCCGCTGGTGAACGGGACGGAGCTGCGGCCGGCGTCCTCCAGCACCCGCAGCCGGACGGCCGGTTCCTTGTCCGGGGAGCCGAAGTGCGGGCCGCCGGGCTCGCTCCACAGCCGGGTGGCGGTGGTCTCCAGCATCATCCCCATCGAGGCGGAGACCGGCTTCAGCCGCTGGAAGTCCGTCCAGCTCAGCACCCCGGGGTTGAGGTGCGGCAGCAGGCCGGTCTCCTCCAGGATGCGGATGGACATCGCCCGCACGTAGGCGATGGTGTCGTCGTAGCCGTGCGCGTCCAGCCACTCGCGGGCCTCGGGCCAGCGGTCCTCGGGCTTGTCGCCGAGCGTGATCAGGGCTTCCTTGCAGCCGAGTTCGGCCCCGCGCCGGGCCACCTCCAGCACCTCGTCCGGGGACATGAACGCCCCCAGGCTTCGCCCGGGAGGTGCCCCCACCGTGCCCCGAGCGGCCCTGCGCAGCTTGCCGGGGACGGTGGCGAAGGTGCAGTAGTGGCACTTGTCGCGGCACAGCCGGGTGAGCGGGATGAAGACGCTCTTGGAGTAGGTGATGACGCCGGGACGGCCGGCCGCCTCCAGTCCGGCGTCGCGCACCCGGGCGGCACCGGCGCACAGGTCGCGCAGGTCCTCGCCTCTGGCCTGGAGCAGCACGGCCGCCTCGGTCACGTCGAGGGTCACGCCGTCCCGGGCGCGACGCAGGGCGCGACGCATCGCGTTCTCGGTCGGGGGGGTGCTTGCGTCCACGGCGGTTCCATCCATGGCGCGACCCTACGCCAGGTGTCGTACGTTCGGATGAGCCAACCCTGAGGCCTTCTCAGGGTCGATGTACCTACCAGGTTCACCCCGATCTGGCCCTGCAGGGCGATGACGTCGTGGCGGCGCCCGCCTCTAATGGAAGGACAGTGCCAATCGCAGGGGTTCGCAGAGGAGTTGAGGACGCCATGACCAATGAGACGACCGCGGGGGACCAGCAGGACGACGGGGTGCCGTTCCGTTCACGGCGGCGCACCCTGGTACGGGCCGGGGTCCCGCTGGCGGTGGCCGCGGTGATCGCCACCGGGGTCGGGCTGGTGCCCGCGCTGGCCGCCGACTCCCCGCCCGACCTGCCGGCCGTCTCGGCGGAGGCGCTGGTGGCCAAGGCGCTCGGCTCCGACGCCCAGACCCTGTCCGGGACGGTGTCGGTCTCGACCGACCTCGGGCTGCCCGGCCAGCTGCTGAGCGGGGCCGGCGGTCTCGCCGCGGCGGCCGGGCACGGCGGCGAGCAGGGCAACGGCTCCTCGGCGGACCCGCAGGCCAAGCTCCTCGACCTGCTCGGCGGGGACCAGACCCTGCGGGTCGCGGTGGACGGGCCGGACCGCCAGCGGGTGGACCTGATGGAGAACATGGCGGGCTACACCCTGGTCCGCAACGGCGACCAGAGCTGGGCCTGGGACAGCTCGACCAACAGCGCGGTGCACCTGACCGGGCGTCCGGCGGGCGAGCACCGGGCCGAGGCGCCGCTGACCGGGGTGCCGACCACCCCGCAGGAGGCCGCCAAGCGGTTCCTGACCGAGAGCGCCGGCACCACTTCCGTCACCGCGGCCGGGACGGCCACCGTGGCCGGGCAGAAGGCGTACCAGCTGAGCGTCAAGCCGACCCAGTCCGGCTCGACCGTCGCCGAGGTGCGGATCTCGGTGGCCGCCGACAACGGCGTACCGCTCGCGGTGGTGGTGAAGTCCACCGACGGCTCCACCGTGCTGGACGTCCACTTCACCGAGGTGTCCTTCGCCAAGCCGGCCGCCAAGACCTTCGACTTCACGGTGCCCAAGGGCGCCAAGGTGACGGAGCGGAAGGCGGACGACGCGGCCAAGGGCCACGAGGCCAAGGCCGGGGCCGGGGCCGGGGCCGGGGCCGCCAAGGACCACGGTGGCGTGAACGTGATCGGCGAGGGCTGGACGGCCGTGGTCTCCACCCGGCTGCCCGCCGGCGTCGGGGCGCCCGCCGGGGAGGCCAAGGGCGACGGCAAGCAGGGCAAGCACCACGGCCAGCCGGTGAACCCGCAGGCGCTGGTGAAGTCGCTGGGCAAGCCGGTCGGCGGCGGCACGCTGATCAGCACCAAGGTCGTCAACGTCCTGCTCACCGACGACGGCCGGGTCTTCGCCGGCGCCGTGACCCTGCCGGTCCTGCAGCACGCCGCCGGGGTGAACTGACGGATGTCCAAGGCTCCCGTAACGGGGGACGTTACGGAGTCGGCCGGGGGCCCGGGCGCCGCGTCGCGCCCGGCCCCCGCTCCTTCCGCTCCTGCCGCTCCTTCCTCCTCCCCGACCGACGACGTGATCAGAACCCGCGGCCTGACCAAGCGCTTCCGGGGCGGCCAGCTCGCCGTGGACGGCCTGGACCTGACCGTGCCACGCGGCTCGGTGTTCGGCTTCCTCGGCCCCAACGGCTCCGGCAAGACCACCACCATCCGGATGCTGATGGGCCTGATCGCCCCCACCTCCGGCGTGGCCACCGTGCTCGGCGAGTCGATGCCGCAGTCCGTCGCCACCGTGCTGCCCCGGGTGGGCGCGCTGATCGAGGGCCCGGCGCTGTACGGCTTCCTCTCCGGCCGGGACAACCTGGTCCGTTTCGACTCCGCCGACCCGACCGCCGACCCGCGCACCCGTCGGCAGCGGGTGGACGCCGCGCTGGAGCGGGTCGGCCTGAGTGCCGCGGCCGGCAAGAAGGCCCGCGCCTACTCCCTGGGCATGAAGCAGCGCCTGGGCCTTGCCTCCGCGCTGCTGCAGCCGCGCGAGCTGCTGGTGCTGGACGAGCCGACCAACGGCCTGGACCCGCAGGGCATGCGGGAGATCCGGGCGCTGGTGCGGGAGGTCGCGGCGGAGGGCACCACGGTGTTCCTCTCCTCGCACCTGCTGGATGAGATCGAGCAGGTCTGCACCCACGCGGCGGTGATGTCCCGGGGCCGGCTGGTGGTGCAGGGCACCGTCACCGAGCTGGCCGCCCGGGCCCAGGGCCGGCTGGTGGTCCGCACCCCCGACGTGGCGCAGGCCGCCGAGGTGCTGGCCGCCCACCAGGTGGGTTCGCTGGTGCCCGGCGAGGGCCGGGTGGACGGCGAGCTGGGCGCCCAGGGCGGCGACGAGGTGCTGCCCAAACTGTGCGCGGCGCTGGTCGAGGCCGGGGTGCGGGTACACGGATTCGGGCTGGAGCGGGGCACGTTGGAGGACGCCTTCGTGGCGCTGACCGGGGAGGGCTTCGATGTCGCAGGCTGAGGCGCTGCCGATGGCCGGGCGTCGGCCGCAGACCGCGGCCGGGTTCCTGGCGCTGTTCCGCAACGAGCTGCACCTGACCTTCCGCCGGCTGCGCACCAAGGTGCTGCTGGGCATCCTGGCGGTGCTGCCGATCCTGATCGGCGTGGTGGTCAAGCTCAACACCGACAGCCCGCACGAGGGCGGCGGCGGGCCGAGCTTCATCGCGCAGACGACCCAGAACGGGCTGTTCCTGGTGTTCACCGCGCTGGCGGTGGCGCTGCCGGTCTTCCTCCCGATGACGGTCGGGGTGGTGGCCGGGGACTCGGTCGCCGGCGAGGCGGCCACCGGGACGCTGCGCTACCTGCTGGTCGCCCCGGCCGGGCGGACCAGGCTGCTGGCCGCCAAGTTCACCGCCGGGCTGGTGTTCTGCCTGGCCGCGACGGCGGCGGTCGCGCTGTCGGCGCTGGCCACCGGGGCCGCGCTGTTCCCGCTCGGCGAGGTCACGCTGATCTCCGGGGACACCATCGGCTTCTCCGACGCGCTGCTGCGGGCGGTGCTGGTGGCCGGGGTGGTCGCGCTCTCGCTGGCCGGGCTGGTGGCGATCGGGCTGTTCGTCTCGACCCTCACCGGCAGCGGCATCGCCGCAATGGCCGCGACCGTCGGCCTGGTGATCACCGTGCAGATCCTGGACGCCTTCCCGCAGCTGGACGCGATCCGGCCGTTCCTGTTCACCCACTACTGGATGAACTTCTCCGACCTGCTGCGCGAACCGATGTACTGGGACGGCGTGTGGAAGGACCTCGGTCTGCAGGCCGCCTACGTCGCCGTGTTCGGCTCGGCGGCCTGGTCGCGGTTCACCAGCCGCGACATCAGCGCGTGAGCGGCATCAGCGCGTGAGCAGCGTCACTGCCTGAGCAGGATCAGCGCGTGAGCGGCATCAGCGCGTGACGGTTTCCTGGAGGGACTCCGCCGGGGCGGGCAGCGGAACGGCCGCGGCCCGCCCCGCGCGGTCGGCCCGCACCTGGCGCAGCGCGTCCCAGGTGAGCAGCGCGAGCGCGGCCCAGACCAGGGCGAAGCCGGCCCAGCGCGCGGGCGGCATCGACTCGTGGAAGACGGCGACGCCGATCAGGAACTGGAACACCGGCGCCAGGTACTGCAGCAGCCCGAGCACGGTCAGCGGCACCCGCACGGCCGCCGCGCCGAAGAACAGCAGCGGGATCGCGGTGATCACGCCGCTGAGCATCAGCAGCGCCGAGTGCCCCCAGCCGTACGAGCCGGGCACGGTGTGCCCGAAGGTGCCGTGCCCGCTGACCTCCAGGTAGATCAGGTAGCCGAGGGCAAAGGGGGACATGAAGGCGCTCTCCGCCGCCAGGCTCTCCAGCCCGCTCAGCCCGACCTGCTTCTTCAGCAGGCCGTAGGTGGCGAAGGAGAGCGCCAGGACCAGCGCGATCCAGGGCAGCTGCCCGTAGGCGACGGTCAGGACCGCGACGGCGGCGGCGCCGATGCCGACGGCCGTCCACTGGGCGCCGCGCAGCCGCTCCTTGAGCACCAGGACGCCGAAGCCGATGGTGACCAGGGGGTTGATGAAGTAGCCGAGGCTGGTCTCCACCACGTGGCCGTTGTTGACGGCCCAGATGTAGACGCCCCAGTTGACGGAGATCACCGTGGCCGCACCGGCCAGCATGGCGAGTCGGCGGGGCTGGCGCAGCAGCGGACGTATCCAGCTCCAGTGCCGCTGGGCGACCAGCATCAGCACCACGGCGACCAGGGACCAGACCATCCGGTTGGCCAGGATGTCGTCGGCGGCGCCGGGCTCCAGCAGCGGCCAGAACAGCGGGAAGAGCCCCCAGATGCCGTAGGCCGCCATGCCGTACCAGAGGCCTCGGCCGCTGTCCTGCTGGGTTGTCTGTGGCATGGCCGAGTGCCCTCCCGCGCGCGCGATGTATCGAGGTGACGGTAGCGGGCGGGAGGGCGAGCTGTCATCTCCGTTTTCGGATTTTGGTCATGACATTGCTTGAATGCTGGACGGGTCCGGCCTTTTCGCAGGTCAGGTGGTTGCCTCAGCCACCCAGCGCGGCGCGGACGGTCTCGGCCAGCGGGACGGTCGAGGTCGCCGAGCACGTCTCGACGCTCGCGCACTGGGCGGAGTCCCGGATGTGCGCCGTCGCCGGTGCCCGCGAGGAGTACGACGGGCGGCCTACCGCTCCTTGATCAGCACTGCTTCTTGATCAGCGCCGCCAGCCCGTCCAGCACCCGGCCCAGCCCGAAGGCGTACGCGTGCTCCGGGCTGTACGCGCCGCCGTGCGCCTGGCCGGCGGCGGCGCCGACGCGGGCGGCGACCGGGTAGCGCTCGGCGTCGAAGACCCGGGCGAGCAGCTCGGCGTTGGCCTCCCACCACTGGGAGTCGGTCAGTGCGCTGTCCTGCTGGGCGGCGCGCTCGTCGGCGGCCATCCGGGCGCAGGTCTGGACGAAGCCGAGCAGGTGGGTCAGCGCGGCGTCCAGCTCGACGTCCGGCAGGCCGGTGCCCTCGAAGGCGCGCAGCTCGTACTCGTACTTGGCCATCAGGCCGGGGCCGAGCGGCGGGCGGCTGGTGGAGACGGCGGCGACCCAGGGGTGGGCGCCGAACAGCGCCCGGTTGTCGTCGGCGACGGCGGTGACCCTGGCCCGCCAGCCCGCGTCGGCCGGGGCGCTGCGGGGCATCGTGGCGTAGACGGTATCCAGCATCAGGTCGAGCAGCTCGGCCTTGCCGGGGACGTAGGTGTAGAGCGCCATCGGGGACAGCCCGAGCTCCTGGGCGACCCTGCGCATGGTGACGGCGTCCACGCCCTCGGCATCGGCCACGGCGATGGCGGCGGCGGCGATCTCGCCGGTCGAGCGGGCCTGCTTCGGGCCGCGCCGGCCGGGCTTCTCCTCGGCGGTCAGCCCCCAGAGCAGGGCGAGGGTGCGCGCCGGGTCTCCTGCGCTGGTGCGGTCCGTGGCCATGGGACGGATCCTTTCACGGCGGCGGCCTCGGCAGCCGTGGGCGGCTACCGTCGCCCCATGACCAGCCCTGAGCCACTCCCCGGCACGGACACCACCCAGACCCTCCGGCCCCGGGTCACCTGCCGCCGCTGCCACCGGCCGCTGCACGACCCGGAATCGCGGATGCTGCGGCTGGGGCCGGAGTGCCGCGACCCGGCGGAGCGGGTCGCGCGGTTCGAGGTGGACCAGGAGCCGTTGCCGGGGGTGGGGTAGGGCTAACCGCGGCCGAAGAGACGGCGGATCAGGCCGGGGCGGGGCCCGGGCCGCTGCGGTGCGCCCGGCTCCACCGGCGCCTCCGCCCCGGCGTTCTCGGCGTTCTCGGCGTTCTCGGCGTTCTCGGCGCCGTCGGCGTCCCGGCCGTCCTCCTCCGCCAGCAGGTGCCGGGCGAGGTCGCGGTCGGCCGGGTCCGTCCACGGCGCGGCGAGCACCAGGGCGGCGAACGAGCGCTGGATCGTCACCACCCGGCTGCGGCGCGCCCGGGCGCCGTACTCCAGCCGCCGGTGCAGCAGCCCGGCGATGTCGGCCCGGCTGCCCGGGTGCGTCCAGCCGATCGCGACCAGGGCGAAGCCGGCCGCCTCGACCACCCAGTCCTCGGGCCCGAGCAGCAGGTCGCGCAGCACCCGGCGGCGCTCCGAGCCCTCCCACGGCTGGTCGGTGCGGTGGTGGGCGATGCCGAGGCAGGCGAAGGCCTGGACGGCGCGCACCCACAGTTCGGGCTGGTGGGCGAGCAGGGCGCGGCCGAGGTCGTCCTCGCGGGGCAGCGGCGGGTGGACCAGGACGCCGAGCAGCTCCTCCAGCGGAAGTCCGGCCAGCCGGACGGCGTGGTCGTAGGCGGCGGGGATGGTCGGCCAGACGATCTCGGCGGTGGCGCGGACGAGTTCGGCACTCGAAGCGGCGGGCGGGGCGACGGCCGGGCGCGGGTCGGTGCCGTCCCAGGACCAGATCCGGGTGGTGGGCTCGGTCAGCGGCAGCCGGGGGTCGGGCTCGCCGACGGACTGGTAGGAGACGGTGGATCGCGGCAGGGCGAGGTGCACGGCCAGCAGTGAGCTGGGCGGCTCGACGGCGGAGGCGGTGCAGTCGATCTCGGTGTCGCGGCCGGTGCCGTCGGCGCCGAGCACCCGGTGCAGCACGTTGACGGTCGCCTCGGTGGCGCCGGAGACCATGCCGAGCCAGGGCTCGCGGTGGCTGAGCCGCTCCAACAGGTCCTGGGCGTACTCGTGGTCGGGGTGGGCGCGGTGGTGGTCGGCCAGGCCGAGCAGGTGCACAGGGTCCCGGTCGAGGGCGTGGCGCAGCCCGTACCGGGCCGGGGCGGCCTTGGGGTGGTCGGGCGCGGTGGCGAGCACCCGGTTCAGCCAGGGCAGGCCGTCGGCCGGGCGGCCGAGGGCGCCGTACAGCTCGGCCACGTCGACGGCGAGGTAGCTGCTGGAGTTGTCCTTCTCCGGCGCCTCCCGGCCCAGTTCGGCCTCCCAGACGGCGAGCGCCGCCTCGGGCCGCCCGTCGGAGCGCAGGGCGTTGCCGAGCATCACGGAGGACAGGTAGCCGGGGGCCGACCGGTGGGCCCGTTCGGCGAGTTCGACGGCCCGGGCGGTGGCGCCGAGGCGGCGGGTCAGGCCGGAGGCCATCGCCAGCAGCAGCGCGTGCTCGCCGTTGCGGGCCAGTACGGCTCGGACGAACTCCTCGAAGGGCCGTACGGCGTCGGCGAGTTCGGCGGGCAGCGGGTCGGGCAGGGCGCCGGCGGCGCGGGCCACCGCCTGGGCGACGGCGTCCGGGTCGACCAGGGCGGGCAGGTCCTCGCGGGCGAGCCAGGCGGTGTGCGCCCAGGGGCGGGCCGGCTCGTACTGGATCGCCGAGGCGAGCAGGCCGACCGCAGTGTCCCAGTCCCCGGCGGCGGCCTCCACGTGGGCGCGGCAGGCGACGGTGCCGAGGTAGACCTCGCCGTCCAGCGGGAACAGCTCGCGCGCCGCCGCCGGGCCGCCCGCCGCCGCGCACAACTCGGCCAGCGCCTCGTGCAGTTCGGGCAGTTGGGGGTCGGAGAGGATGGCGTCGGCGAGGTGGTCGGCGGCGTGGGTGAGGTCTCCGGAGTCGATCGCCAGCCGGGCGACGGCCACCTCGCCCTCGGCCACCAGCCGCTCGTCGCCCTCGTCGTCGGTATGCGCCATCGCCCTGTCCCCCGGTCGCGCCGTGATCGCTCGTTCCCCGTGCGCGGACGAGGCTATCCGGTGCGCCCGACCGCCGGATGATCACCCTGGGGTGAACGGAGCGCCAACTCCTCGATCGGATACGACCCTTACGAGTGGTTTAGACCTCGGAAACGTTCAGCTCCCGGATGCCGCCCAGCACGATGACTCCGGTGCTTCGAGGGCGAAGCACCGTTCACCGACGACCCGTTGAGGACATGATGAAGCTTTCCCGCGTGCAACAACCGGGGCTTCGGTGAGACCATCCGCAGCATCAACGGCGACCTGGAGTGCAACGGCAAGAACCCGGACGAGCGCGACGACCGGATCAACCTGTTCAAGAAGTTCACCGGCGTCCTCGGCACGAACGTGGGCGGCGGCAACATCTCCTGCTGACCCACCGGCGCGCAGTGGAGCGGGAAGTCGGCCGGGCCGACTTCCCGCTCCACGCGTTTCCGGGCCGGGTGGGCCGGTGTCAGTGGCGGGGCGGACGGGTTCAGGACGGCCATCAGCAGGCGGTTGGACAGCGGGGTCGGGGCGCCGAAGTCCAGGCCGAGGTTGGAGACGGAGTAGACGGCGCGGATGGACAGGTCCCGGGTGGCGAACACGCCGTTGGCGTAGCCGTCGTCGTGACCGGTCTTGCCCCAGAGCACCGTGCCGTTCGGCAGCGGGGTGGACATCAGCCCGGCGCCGAAGCAGGCGAGCTTGTTGCAGGACGTGCCGCCGACGAACGGGACGGGCTTGCCCTCGTTGTCCTTGGGCAGGGTGAACAGCTCGTTCTGCTGCGCGGCGGGCAGCAGCCGGCCCTGGAACAGGGCCGTGATGAAGCGGTCCAGGTCGGCCGGGGTGGAGATCATGGTGGACGGGTCGCCGCCCTGCTCGCTGACGTCGACCGCCTGGCCGCTGTCGTCGGTCATGTAGCCGTGCAGGTAGGGGCGGGGCATCTCGGGGTCGTCCTCGGGCACCGAGGTCTGGTCGAGGTGCAGGGGGTCCAGGATGCGGTTGGTGACCTCGCCCTTGAAGGAGTCACCGGTGGTCTGCTCGATGAGCTTGGCCGCGATGCGGAAGCCGAGGGAGTTGTACTCCTGCTTGGTGCCGGGGGCGAAGTGCGGACCGGGCGCCGGGCGCCCGTCGTCGGGGCGCAGGGTCTGCTGGATGATCTGGTCGAAGGTGCGGCAGTCGTACCGGTCGGCGATCGTCTCGTCGGCGCTCGCGGGGGACTTGCCCTCGTCCACGTTCGGCAGGCCGCTGGTGTGGCCGACGAGGGCGGAGCAGGCCAGTGTGAGGGCGGCGGTGCGGCGGGCGAGGGGCTTCATGTGGCACTCCGTTGGACGAGCCGCTTGAACGGCTTCCTGGCGACGTGTTCGATCTAGCTCGGCCGGCGCCCCGACCGGTACCGGGACGGACCCTGAACCGCCCCTGATCAGCCCTGCCGCCACCTGGGGGTGATCATCCATCAGCGATCAGCGGACGAACTCGCGGCCGCCCGGCTACCGTTGCTCCGCATGACCCGTACCGAGCCCGAGATCACCGCGGAGCTGGTCCGGCAGCTGCTGCGCGACCAGCACCCCGACCTGGCCGACCGACCCGTGCGGCTCGGCGCGCGCGGCTGGGACAACCAGCTGTGGCGGCTGGGCGAGGACCTCGCCGTCCGGCTGCCCTGGGCCACGCGGGACGCGGACGCGCTGCTGCGCAAGGAGCACGCCTGGCTGCCCGGCCTCGCGCCGCGCCTTCCGCTGCCCGTCCCGGTGCCGCAGCGCCTCGGCGAGCCCTCCGAGCGGTTCCCGCGCCCGTGGCTCGTCACCACCTGGGTGCCGGGTGCGCCCGCCGACCACGAGCCCGCCACCCGCGCCGAGGCGGCGGCCGACGCGCTCGCCGCCTTCCTGACCGCCCTCCACCAGCCCGCCCCCGCCGGAGCTCCCGTCGGCCGTGGCCTCGGCGGGCCACCGGCCGACTACGCCGAGGGGTTCGCTCGGCAGCTCGCCGAGGCCGTCGACCTGGGGCTGATCCCTGACCCGGACGCCGTCCGCGCCGTCTGGGCCGACGCCGTGGCCGCGCCGCCGTGGCCGGGACCGGCGGTGTGGCTGCACGCCGACCTGCATCCGGCCAACGTCCTCACCGCCGACGGCACCATCTGCGGCGTGATCGACTTCGGAGACCTCTGCGCGGGCGATCCGGCCTGCGACCTCGCCGCCGCGTGGGTCCTGCTGCCGGACGACGCCCGCGACCGCTTCCACGCGGCCTACCGGCCGGCCGCGGACGCCGCGACCCTGCGCCGCGCCTGCGGCTGGGCACTGCTGAAAGCCCTCGCGTGCATCCGGATCGGGGAGGCCGGCCTGCGCGGACTCCCCGGTGGCAAGGCCACCTGGGGGCCGCCCGCCCACGCCGCCCTGCGGCGCCTGACTCACTCGTTCGAGTGAATATCGCAGCGGGTGACAAAGATCTGTAGCAGGCTCCTCCTCGCGACTGACGCACCGTCAGACGCGACGGCGAACCCCACGGAGATTCCCATGGCCAACTACCCGAAGGACTTCCGGTACTCCAAGGACCACGAGTGGGTGCATCCCCAGGCGGGAGGCAAGGCGCGGGTCGGCATCACCGAATTCGCCCAGAAGCAGCTCGGCGACATCGTCTTCGTCGAACTACCCAAGGTGGGAGACAAGTTCGAGGCCGGCAGGCCGTTCGGTTCGGTGGAGTCGGTCAAGGCGGTGAGCGAGCTCTACGCTCCGGTGTCCGGGACGGTCTCCGCGATCAACGAGGGCCTGAACGACGAACCCGAGCTGGTCAACACCGACGCTCACAGCGACGGCTGGATCATCGAACTCAAGCTGACCACGACCAGTGAGCTGGAGGCCCTGCTCTCGGCCGACGAGTACGAGGCCTACCTCACCGAGGAGTCGGCGTAACCGCCGCCCGGCCCTCCTCGCGCGGCACCCACCGCGAGGAGGGCCGGGCGCGCACGGATGCCCATCAGGGCACGTCGGTGCGGCGCAGGTCGTAGAGGTACGACTTGCCGGCCTTCCAGCTGCGCCAGGGGCCGAGGGGCGGGAACGCCTCCTCCCCGGCCCGCCCGAGCAGCGGCCAGCCGTTGCCGACCCCGTCTGCGCCGACGGTGCACCAGCCCCGCTCGGGCAGCCAGCGGCACCAGACGTCCAGGTCCACCCGCTTGAACGACGGCCTGCCGTTGAACTCGCCGTCCTGGCGGTAGCGGTAGACCAGGCCGTCCAGACGGCGCACGAACTCGAAGGACACGGCGAATCCCCCAGCCGGACATCGGAGACGGACCCTTTCGCCGGACCATCCTCCCGGCCGCGCCGCGCCGGCGCACCTGAATATTTCAGGACGAGAAATATTCAGGCGGACGGCCGCGTTCCGGTAGGTGTTCGCGCGGGAGGCCCGCGCAAGGTTGGAAGGAGGACAGCGCCGTGCGCGTCGAGGTCTGGAGCGACATCAACTGCCCGTGGTGCTACATCGGCAAGGCGCGGTTCGAGAAGGCCCTGGAGCACTTCCCGCACCGCGAGGAGGTGGAGGTCGTCCACCGCTCCTTCGAGCTGGACCCGCACGCACCGCGCGAGGCCCGTCCGGTCATCCCGCTGCTCGCCGCCAAGTACGGGATGGGCATGGAGCAGGCCGAGGCGGCGGAGGCCCGGATCGCCGAGAACGCGCGCGGCGAGGGGCTGCCGTACCTGGACGGCGGGCGCGACGCGGCGAACTCCTTCGACATGCACCGCCTGCTGCACTTCGCCAAGGAGCACGGCCGGCAGGGGCAGTTGCTGGACGCGCTGTACCGGGCCAACTTCGCCGAGGAGCGCTCCGCGTTCGAGGACGGGCGGCTGGTCGAGCTGGCCGTCGAGGCGGGCTTGGACGGCGAGGCGGCCGCCACCATGCTGGCCGACCCGGAGGCGTACGCGGAGGCGGTGCGCGAGGACGAGGCGACGGCGAGCGCGATGGGAGCGACGGGGGTGCCGTTCTTCGTCCTGGACCGGCGGCTCGGCGTCTCGGGCGCCCAGCCTGCGGAAACGTTCTTGCGGGCGCTGGAACAGGCCTGGGAGAGCCGGGTGGCGGTGCCGCTGACGCCCCTCAAGCCCGGAAACTGAAGGGTTTGGGGCAGGAAGTCGGACGGGCCGACTTCCTGCTCCGGGGCCGGTCGGCTCACTCGGCGCGCCAGCGGTGGGCGTAGGTGATGTGCAGGCCCCCCCCGGGACGCCCTTGGCCGCGCGGCCTGAGCCCCAGCCCTCGTGGGTGAGGGTGACGGCAGTAGTAGTGCGCGTCGGGCCGCCAGCCGATGCGCCGGCCGGGAGCCTCGCGGCTGAGCCCGTGGAGCAGGGGGCCCTTCCAGCGGAAAGCGGTGGGGCTGCCGGTGACCACCAGCGTGTGGGCGGCACCGGCGAAGCGGAGGTGATCGCGCCAGCCCGCGAAGTTGTGGCGCTCGTGGTCGACGGCCTCCTCGGACGGGAAGTCGGTGGCCGGGAGGTCGACGCTGTGCGGTATCCCGGCGCCCAGGCGGGCGCGGACCTCCTTCCAGCGGGACGGCGGGACGCCGAGGCTGTGGTGGACGAGCAGGAGGTCCGGGCGCGCAGGGAGAGTTCGGCGGACGGGTCCGGGCATTCGAACTGCTGCACGCGCTCGGCGCCAGCAACGGCAAGGGCTGGTGGACCAAGTACAAGGGCGAGGTGCCAGACCTCTCGCTCGATCTGGCAGAACTCGAAGACCGGACTGCCTGTCTCGACAACTTCGAGACTCTCTACATTCCCGGGCTGCTCCAGTTGCCCGAATACGCCGAGGCCATCTACAAGGACGCCTACCTCAACGGGCGTTGGGACCTAGCGACAGCAGTCCAGTTCCGCATGGATCGCCAGCGCATCCTGGAGAGCGAAAGCCAACGACAATTCCGATTCGTCATCCACGAGGCAGCCCTGCGAATGCTCTTCCCCGGGGTGGAGGTCATGAGGGCTCAGTTGATCCACCTCCTGAGGATGGCCGAACTCCCCAATGTCACCATCCAGATTCTCCCCTTCGCGGCGACCAGAAAGCCTCCTCAATCAGGCCCCTTCGTCCTGTGCGACCCCGGCTGCGCCGACCTCTCGACCATCCTTCTGGATGCACCTGGACGCGCTGAGCACCATGGCGACCCTGAGAGCATTGCGGCGTACGGATGGAAGTTCCAGCAGTTGAGCGAGATCGCGCTGCCCGCCGTCGACGCGACGTCGCCAAACAGCTCGCGAAACTCGTGGGGACTTCTTCAATTTCTCCTCTACCCGCTACAAGCATGAGAGGCGCCTCAGATGCCCGAACTCGCCTGGCAGAAGTCATCGTTCAGCGGCGGGGATGCCGGCAATTCCTGCATTGAGCTGGCCCCTGGAGGCAAAGAGGTCCGCCACCTCCGAGAGTCCGACGATCCCTCCGTCATCATCACCACGTCGACCTCGAAGCTCCGCGCCTTCATCCTCGGCGCCAAGGCGGGCGAGTTCGACCACCTCGTCTGACCCACCTCCCTCTCCCCGCCCGCTCGCCGCATCGGCGAGCGGGCGGGGTCGTTCTCAGGGGCCGCCCGGAAGTCCGCCGCTCGCCCCCCAACGGGACGTTAATCGTTTGTCTACCGCCGCGGCCCATGCTCATCTCCAGACGACGCCCGACGATCTCGGGCGCGAACGCACGAGAGAGGCAACACGGGGACATGAAGGCGACGAAGACCCTCCGGCACATCGCGATGGCTGCCGCCACCGCCGCGCTCGCGCTGGCCGGGACCATGGCCGCGACCGGTACCGCCGAGGCAGCGATCGAACGGGCCGACGACCACGTCTCGATCTGGGACGACGAGCCGCTCTACCCGGGCTGGCACATCGAGTCCGGCTCCAACCAGATGATCATGCAGACGGACGGCAACTTCGTCGTCTACAAGGGTGGCTTCGCCGTCAAGGCCAGCAACACCGTCGGCTGCGGCTACAAGGCCGTCATGCAGTCCGACGGCAACCTCGTGGTCTACTCCGCCAACGGGGGCGTTTGCTGGGCCACCGACACCGCCGGCCACCCGCACGCCAGGCTGACCGTCACCTCCGGCGGCACCTCCGGCATCTACTGGGGCGGCGGCCTCATCCCCCGTTCCACCCCCATCGATCCCGGAAGCCCCAACGCGGTCTACTTCTCCTCCGACCCCTACTAGGCCGCCGCGCGAGCGGCCGAGCACGTGGTCGTTCGGCTCGGCCGCCAGCCCGTCGGGACTCGTCCGGCCCGTGTCGGGAGCCCCCTTTTCCGGGCGCCGACGGCGTGCTGGTGGGCCCGGCAGACGGTTGAGTCCACTGATACCTCCCACTCGATGTGCCCGGCGGCATCCGCTTTGACCTGGAGTTTCCTCAGAACGTTCGCCCGAGTCCCGTCGATCTGCCATCGCCGGAAGAGCGTGTACACGGTCTCCCACGGCCCATATCTCTCGGGTACGTCCCGCCAGGGCGAACCCGTCCGGGCCCGCCACCAGATCCCGTCGACGACCTGCCGCCGATCCCGCGGCTTGCGTCCCATCCGCGGAAGTGGCCGCAACACCGCTTCCAGCCACTCCCACTGTGTACCCGTCAGATCGCCACGAGACATTCGGAGATCGTTTCACAACCTTGATCACCCTCTCGAACGTGCCTCAGCTCGGAACCTGGGACTGGACTCCTTGTTTTCGAGCTGACGACCTCCGGAAGATCACCTGCTTGCCCTCAAGCGCACTTGAGGTCGTACGTTCTCTGCATGACCTGCACAGCGTGCAGGCTTCGCACCGAAACGCCAGGAGGGGACACCCCATGACGACCCAGCAGATCTCCGACGCCGAGCTCGCCGGACAGCCCGCCGCGTACTGGACCGGTGTCGCCTACGAGGCGCTCATCGGGTACACCCGGGCCCGGCAGGCCGAAAAGGGCTACACCCAGCCCCAGTTCTGGCTGCTGCGCAACCTGTCGGCGAACGACATCTCCCCCGACGGCGCGGGGATGACCCTGCCCGAGCTGCGGGAGGCCATGACCTCCTACATCCGCCCCGAGGATGATCTCGCGGCAGAAGCCGAGGTGCTCCTGGAGCGCGGCTGGCTGACCCGGGACGCCGACCACCGGCTGTGGCTCACCGAGGAGGGCGAACAGGCCCGCGTCGACCTCGCGCGCAACGCCCCCGCAATCCGCGCCGCCCTCCATGAGGGCATCGACGACACGGACTACGTCACCACGCTGAAAGTGCTCCAGCAGCTGATCCGCAACGCCGGCGGGACGGTTGCCTGACAGGCCGCAGGCCCTCCAACCCTCCCCCATACGACAAGCACTGTGACCACATCTCAAACACGCCCTACCGTCCCCGAGGCGTCCCCCGGCCGGCGAGCCACTGGACCAGCTCGGCCACCGTCCACTGCGGCCGAGCTGCCAGCCGACCCGCCGCCGTCCGCAGCAGCACCGGCAAGTAGCCGCAGACCTCGGCCAGTTCGACCGCCGCCCCCGGCTCCCGCCTCATTCGCTCCGCGCCCACGATCCGCGCCAGCAGCTCGTGGGCGTCGTGCAGCTCCAGCGGTCCCACCGCCAGCCGTACGGCGTCGCCGGGCAGCACCCCCGGCTCCGCATCGGCGACGACGGCCGCACAACCCGCCGTTCCGGGCAGCAGCGACCGCGGGTCGTCGACCCCGTCCAACACCACCAGCACCCGCCGCCCGGTCAGCGCCGCCCGGTACCTCGCCGACAACTCCCCCACGGAAGCGGAGCGCGAATGCCGCTCCCCCAGCGCCCGCAGGAACCCGGCCAGCACCACGCCGGCCTCCCCGCCCGCCGCGTACAACTGCCCGTCCGGGAAAGCGTCCTGCACCGCGTGTGCCACATGCACCGCCAATGCGGAGGCCCCGCTCCCTGACGGCCCCGACAGCCCCACCACCGGCGAAGCGCCGTCGGCCGCTCGCAGCGCCCGATCCGCCTCCCGCACCAGCCCGGCCCTGCCGACCAGGTCCGGAATGTCCGGCGGCAGCTGACACGGCCGAGGCAGCCGCCGCAGCGACACCCGGGCCTCCCCACGCCGGATCCGATCGGCCAACTCCACCACTGCGGCCGCCGGTTCGAGCCCCAGCTCGCGGTCCAGCCGCTCCCGCAGCGCCTCGTACGCCGCCAGCGCCTCCGCCGTACGGCCGCAGCGGTGCAGCGCCAGCAGCTGCAGCCGGTGCACCTCCTCGTCCTGCGGGTGGGACGCCGCCAGCCCGGCCAGCGGCTCCACCGCCTCGGCGTGCCGTCCGAGCGCGAGGTCCAGGTCGAGCAGCGCCTTCACCGCCGCGAGCCGCCCGGCCGCCAGCCGCTCCCGGGCGCGCTCGGCGAACGCCCCCGGCACGCCGTCCAACGCCTGCGGGCCCTCCCAGGCCCCGAGCGCGGCCACCAGCAACTCCCGGGCCCGCGACGGCTCCTGGTGACGCAGCGCGACGGCCTCGGCCACCGCCGCCTCGTAGCGGAACAGGTCCACCGAAGCGGGAGCCACCGCCAGCCGGTAGCCGCCCGCCGCCGCCACCAGCAGCTCGGACGCGCCGAGCGCCCGCCGCAGCCGGTGCACATGGGTGCCGATCTGCCCGACCGGGTCCTTCGGCCAGCGGGTGTCATCCTCGCCCCACAGGCCCTCGACCAGCCGGTCCGTCGGCACCAGTTGCCCAGGAGCGAGCAGCAGCGCGGCCAGCACGGCCCGCTGCTGCGGACGGCCCAGTTCGATCTCACGGCCGTCGCACCTGGCGCTCAGCGGCCCCAGCACGCGGAATTCGAGCCGCACAGCCCACCCCTCGAAGCTCGGAATCCGGTGCACAATCTGTGACAGAAGCATAGGCCGCCGGGGTATGGGGGCGCCGCTGTCCGGACGGAAGTGGCGGGATACCGGTGCAGGACGACTTTCGGGACGGGACATGGGTGACATGGGGGGAGCCGGGCTGCGGTTCGGACTGCTGGGCCCGCTGCGGGCCTGGTACGGGGAACAGGAACTGGAGTTGGGCCGGCCGCAGCAGCGGGCCGTGCTCGCCGTGCTGCTGGACGCCGCCGGGCGGGCGGTGGCGGTGCCGGTGCTGGTCGAGGGGGTGTGGGGCGGGGCCGCGCCGGCCGATCCGCGCAAGGCCGTCCAACTGGCCGTCTCCCGGCTGCGCACCGCGTTCCGGCCGTACGCCAGGGACGACCCGGAGCGGATGCCGCTGGTGCGGGTCGGCGACGGCTACGCGCTGCGGGCGCCCGAGGCCGAGGTGGACGCGGCCGCGTGGCAGGCACTGCTGACCGAGGCCGAGGAACTGCGCCGGGCCGACACGCCGCCGCAGCGGGTCCGGGAGGTGCTGCGCAGCGCCCAGCGGCTCTGGGCCGGCGAACCGCTCGCCGGGCTGCCCGGGCCGCACGCCGAGGCCGTCCGGGCCCGGCTCGCCGAACAGCGGATCTCGGCCAAGGAAACGCAGCTGGAACTGGACGCCGAACTCGGTGACCGCACCGACCTGACCGCGGAGGCCGCCGCACTCGCCCTGGAGCACCCCGGGCGGCCCCGGCTCACCACCGTCCTGATGCGCGCCCTCTACCAGGCCGGCCGCAAGGCCGAGGCGCTCGCCGTGTACGAGGACGCCCGCCCGACGCTGGCGCCCGACGAGCAGGCCCCGGCCGAACTCCAGCTGCGCATCCTGCGCGAGGACACCACCCTGCTCCCGTTCGGGCTCGCCGTCCCCGAGCCCGCCGCCGACACCTGGCAGGCCCCCGACCAGCTCCCGGCCGGGCTCCCCGACTTCACCGGGCGCGTCGTGGAGGTGGAGACCCTCGCGGACCGGCTCTCCGGAGCCGGCGGGCGCGCCGTCGTGGTCTCCGCCCTGGACGGCATGGGCGGTGTCGGCAAGACCACCCTCGCCGTGCACGTCGCCCGGCAGGCCCGCGAGCGCTTCCCCGACGGTCAGCTCTTCGCCGACCTGCGCGGAGCCGACCACACCCCGCCCGACCCGGGCACCGTCCTCGCCGGCTTCCTGCGCGCGCTCGGCGTCGACCCCGCCGAGATCCCGCCGGACACCGGCGAACGCAGCGCGCTCTTCCGCTCGGCCCTCGCCGGGCGCCGGGTCCTGCTCGTGCTCGACAACGCCTCCGACTCCGGCCACGTCGAACCGCTGCTGCCCGGCTCGGCCGGCTGCGCCGTCCTCATCACCAGCCGCCACCGGCTGACCGGCCTCGCCGGGGCCCACCAGCTGCGCCTGGACACCCTGCCGCCCGAGCAGGCCCTGGAACTGCTCACCCGGATCGTCGGCGCCGAACGCGTCGCCGCCGAACCCGCGGCCGCCGAGGAGGTCGTCCTGGCCTGCGGGCTGCTGCCGCTCGCCGTCCGCATCGCCGCCTCTCGGCTCGCCGCCGACCCCTCGCTCACCCTCGCGGCGCTCGCCGAGGGGCTGCGCCACGAGCACCGGCTGGCCGAACTCAGCGACGGCGAACGGACCGTGGAAGCCACCTTCGCGCTCTCCTACCACCGGCTGGACCCGGAACTCGCGCGGGCCTTCCGCCTGCTGTCGCTGCCCGACGCCCCCGACGTCCCGCTGCCCTGCGCCGCCGCCCTGCTCGGCCGCACCGAGGACCAGACCGACCTGCTGCTCGAAGAACTCGTCGACCTCAACCTGCTGCACTCCCCCCGGTTCGGCCGCTACGGCTTCCACGACCTCGTCCGCGCCTACGCCCGCGGCCGGCTCGCCGACGAGGAGAGCGCCGCCGACCGTACCGCCGCCACCGACCGGCTGCTCGACTTCTGCCTCGCCACCGCCCGCAGCGCCGACCAGGCCGCCCGCAAGGCCGAACCGGCCGAACTCAGCCTGCTCGGCGCGCCCGTGGCTTCCCCCGGCCGTGCCATCGCCGACGGCACGGACGCCGTGCAGTGGATGCGCGACCAGGCCGAGGTGAACGCCGCCGCCATCGCGCTCAGCTGCGCCGACCCGGCCCTGCCGCTCGACCGCGCCGCCGAACTCGCCGACCGGATGGGCGCCGTGATCCCGGAACGCACCCAGACCGGCGTCATCGTCGACCTCGCCGGGTGCCTCGCCCGGGAGGCCGAGGCCCGCGGCGAGCACGGGCCGCTCGCCCTCGCCCGCTACCTGCGCGGCAGCATGCTCTGGCACATCAACCGCTACGCCGAGTCCCAGGAGGAGATCCGCCGGGCCGTCGAGCTCTGCACCGACGAGCGGACCGAACGCGTGCTCGCCAAGGCCCTGATCACCCTCGGCAGCAACGCCCGCGTCCACGGCCGCTACGCCGAGGCTGCCGAACACGCCGGCCGCGCCGCCGACCTCTTCCACCGCCTCGGCGCCCAGCGCGCCGAGGGCAGCGCGCTCGGCGAGTTCGCCTTCAGCGCCGCCCAGACCGGGCGCCAGGCCGAAGCCCGGGGCGCCGCCGAACGCTGCGCCCACCTGATGAGCGCCTCGGGGCCGGTCTCCGCGGCGATCGGCCGCTACTACCTCGCCCGGGTGCTGCGGCTGTGCGACGACCCGGAGGCGGCGCTCACCCACGCCGTCGGCGCCCGCGAGGAGTTCACCACCCTGCAGGTCACCGTGTTCGCCGCCGCGGCCGGCGACCTCGCCGCCCGCATCCACGCCGAAGCCGGCCGCTGGCTGCTCGCCGTCGACGCCGCCGAAGCCGTCCTCCCGCTCGCCCGCCGCACCAGCGCCGCCCTGGAGGCCGCCCTGCTGCGCACCCTCGGCACCGCGCTCACCGGCCTCGGCCGCCCGCGCCAGGCCCGGGCCCTCCTGACGGAGTCGCTGGAGGTGTACCGGCGGCTCGGGCTCGACGAGGACGCGGCGCAGGTCGAAGGGCTGCTGGCGGGTCTCGACTGATCGTCGGCCACGCGCGTTGACCGGCTGTCTACCGCGATCCGGGACCGTCTTCCTCGTCCGGCCCCGGACCGTGGCACTCGCGGCCCGGGGCGACACCACGGAGGAGAGGCGCGAACCCATGCCCACGCTCGTGCGGAACGGCCGGGTACTGACACTCGGAGCGGCACGCGGAACGGTCGCCGGAACTGACGTCCACACCGAACTGCTGACCTCCGTCAACTTCCGGCGCGTCCACGCAGGAGCCCAACCGCTGCGCCTGGACGGGAGGTTGAACACCGCCGCCCAGCGCCACGCCGACGACCTCGCCGCGCACGGCCTCATCCAGCACGACGGCACCGACGGCAGCACACCGTGGCGCCGGGTCCGGGCCGCCGGCTTCGCCTTCCGCTTCGCCGCCGAGATCGTCGCCCCGGCCGACAGCGTGCCGCAGGCCGTGCAGCTGTGGATGAACAGCACCCGGCACCGCGACACCGTGCTCGACCCGCGCTTCAACCACCTCGGCGTCGGCTACGCGCCCCGCCCCCATGGGATCGGGGGCCGCTACGTCCTGACACTCGGCCAGGTCTGACCCGCACCACTCGATTGGGTACCGCACCAGGAGGAGAACCCCGATGAGCACCCTCACCACCCGCACCCGCAAGTTCCTCGCCGGCCTCGGCGCCGCCGCGGCCATGGCGACCACGGCCGTGGTCGCCGCCCCGGCCGCGCACGCCGCCGACCCCGGCCCCTGCGACCTCGCGCCGGCCCTGAGCACCACGCTGAGCGTCTACAACGGCTCCACCGGCGCGCTCGACCTGCCGTCCAACAACGAGGCCAACGGCCAGCGGGTCGGCGTCTACACCGCCAACCAGACGGCCGCGCAGACCTGGTCGTTCTGGGGCTACTGCGACGGCACCTACGCGATCTCGCACGGGTCGGGCGGCAAGGTGCTCGACCTCGACACCCGCTCCGGCGCCGTGCAGCTGTGGGACACCCCCGGCGGGTGGGACGGCCTCAACCGGCCGGCCGGGGACTGGATGGCGGCCAACCAGAAGTGGCGCCTGACCGACGAGGACCGCGGCTGGTACCTGATCCGCAACGCGGCCACCGGACAGTGCCTGAAGTCCAACGGCGTCGCCCAGTACACCTCGGTGACCTCCTGCAACGGCAACGACCCGGCGCAGCGCTGGTACAGCTAGCCGCCCCTCGGGCCCGGTCCGTGCGTCGGCGCCGACGCACGGGCCCGGCCTGACCGTCGCCACCTACAACGAGCTCGTTCTCCAAACCGCCTAAAGGAAGCGCGCCCCCGGCCCCGGCGCCCGGTAGCGGGCGGGTGTGGGTGGTTCCCCACCGAGATCCCCGAGGGCCACTGGGGCAGCTCGGGCAGGATCAGGCCGCTCGCGGCGATCCTCGCCCGGATCACCGGGAACGACCCCGAGCGGGCCCGCACCCTCGCGACGCAGCGCCTGGCCGCCAGCCGGGCCGAGCACGCAGCCCTGCCGTAACCGGCCGACGGGAGGTGCCGAGCCGTTCGAGAACGACTGATCACGACTCGGCATCCCTTGTCACGGACCCGCGCGGGGCTCGTCACGACGGCGTCAAGACGCCACCGAACACATGGCGCCCGCTTCCGCACTGCGCTATGAACGTCCCTCAGGAGGACCGCCGCCACAGTGGTCCGCAATGACGGGGGACGTCACATGAAGCCCATCCGCAGCAGTCGCCGCGCCCTGGCCCTGATCGGCCTGGCCGCGGCCGGCGCGCTCACCCTGACCGCCTGCAACGACGACGCCGCGTCGTCCGACACCGCGACCACCCCGCCCGCCACCCAGGCGCCCGCCACGCCGTCGGCCGCGCCCACCGCCCCGGCGCCCTCCATCTCGGCGGCCCCGACCGGCGCCCCGACCGCCGCGGCGCCCGGCACAGCGGCGGCGCCGGCTCCGGCCGGTGCGACCGCGGCACCCGGGACCACGGTGAAGATCGGCGACGCCGCCACCATCCCGTTCAGCTCGGGCAGCACCAAGGGCACCGTCTCGCTCACGGTCACCTCGATCGACAAGGGCGACCCGGCCGACCTCGCCCCGCTCAAGCTGGGCGACAAGGCCGCGGGCATGGTGCCGTACTACGTCCGCTTCAAGGTCACCAACGTCGGCAGCACCGATCTGTCCTTCTCCAGCCTGACCCAGATGAAGGGCACGCTCCCGGACGGCTCGGAGGCCAGCGAGGTGATGCTGATCGGCACCTTCGACAAGTGCCCGCACCCGTCCTTCCCCAAGGGCTTCACCAACGGCCAGTCCATCGCCTCCTGCGTGCTGGCACTGGCGCCGCAGGCGACCAAGGTGGCCGGCGCCGAGTACTGGGGCGAGCCGTACACCCTGGGCAAGGGCGTCAACTGGAAGTGACCCGCCTGTAGTGATCCACCGGTGATCCGCGGGGTCGGGGGCGGCGCCCCCGACCCCGCGCGGCAAGGATCCAAGAGGCAGGCCTTAGGCGCCGTAGATCTTCAGAAAGGCGTCCACGCCCGCCCCGGCGATCCGCTCGACCTCCTCCTCGGCCACCGGCAGAGCGCCCCAGAAGGAGCGCTCCGCGACGCCGTGGAAGGTCAGCAGCGTGAACTGCTCGGCGGCCAGCTCCAGTTCGCCGACTGCCAGCTGCCCGCGCTCGGCGAGCGCCGCGAAGCGCTCCGCCAGGTCCCGCTGGGAGGCCGCCGGGCCGGCCTCCAGCCAGGCCTCCAGGACGTCCGCCGGGATGTTGGCGACCTCGGCGCGGATCGCCCGGCCGAGTGCCCCGTGCTCCCCCGCGGAGAGGACGGCGAGCGCCCGCTCGACCGCGAAGCCGGCCAGGTCCTGGCGCAGGTCCACCACCCGGTCCAGGTACTTCGCCATCAACTCCCGGATCTTCTCGGTGAGTTCCGCCGAGTTCTGCAGGGCCACCGACAGGAAGAGGGTCTCCTTGTCGGCAAAGTGGTTGTAGACCGTGCGCTTGGACACCCCGGCCTCGGCCGCGATCGCGTCCATGCTGGCCCGGACGTACCCTTCGCGCCCGAACACCGTCGTCGCAGCCAGGGTGATCGCCTTCCGCTTCTCCGGCCGTCCCGCTCCGCCCGTGGTCGCCACGACCCGCTCCTTCTCCGCCGGCGCACCCGCCGACCATCTCGAAAACTGCTCGGTGTAGTGTATGCAGGTCCGTTCACAAGCGGGCCTGCCACCGAACAGGCGTGCTCTATGCTGCGTACGATCTCTACACCGCTGTAGAGCAAATCCGAAAACGGGCCTGCCCCCGAGCAGCACCGGGAAACCGAGAACGGGAACCGGCCGGCCGAACACCAGCGTCCCGTATTGGCAGCGCCGCAACCGCTCTCCCACAGCAGCCCGGCGCGAGCGTCGGCCGTGGCGCGCCAATCACGGGAACACCGGGGGTGAGTGCGTGGCGGGGCAGCGAGGTCGGTCATCCGACCAGAGTTCACGGCGGCGGACAGCCGGCAGACCCGCCGCTCCCAAGCGGCCCTTCTCCGGCGGACCGGCCCTGCCCGCGGTGGCGGCCGTCGCACTGCCGCTGGTGGGTGCGGTGATCGACGAGCTCTCCGGCCCCGGCATGGGCGCCGCCTTCGACGTGTGCGCGGTGCTCGGCATGGGCCTGGCGGCCGCGCTCAGCACCCGCAGGGGCTGGTGGTGGGTGGTCGCGGCCTCCCCGCTGGTCGTGCTGGCTGTCACGGCCGTGGTCGAATACGCGGCCGACAGCGAGAAGTACCAGGGCAGCAAGCTGGCCACCGGCTCCGCGAAATGGGTGGTGAACGGCTTCCCGGTGATGGCGCAGGCCGTCGCCGCGGCCCTGCTGGTGATCGTGGTCCGGGTGGTCCAGGACCGGAGGAGGCAGCATGCCTGAGAAGCCCGAGCAGCAGGGCGGCGGCCGGGCCGCCGCCCGCAAGGCCGCCGAGCCTCCCGCCCGCCGGAACTCCCCGGCGCTGATCGCGGCCCGGGTGGTGGCCTCCACGGTCGGCTTCGCGGTGTTCGCCGCGAGCGGCGTGGTCTGGTACGAGTACACCTCGCTGACCGACGGGATGACCACGTCCAACGCGATCGCGGAGACCAAGAAGGACGCGCCCAAGCACCTGGACAACTCGGTCAACCTGCTGCTGATCGGCCTGGACAGCCGCAAGAACATGGACGGCACGGACCTGCCGCCGGAGTTCGTCCAGGACGAGCTGCACGCCGGCCACAGCTCCGACGTCGGCGGCTACAACACCAACTCGCTGATCCTGCTGCACATACCGGCGGGCGGCGGCAAGGTGCAGGCGATCTCCATCCCCCGCGACGACTACGTCATGACCTACAACGGGGACGGCTCCCAGCAGGGCATGCACAAGATCAAGGAGGCCTACGGGATCGCCAAGGAGAAGTTCGACGGTAGCCCGAAGGCCAAGGGCCTCAAGGGCGCGGACCTGGAGAAGGCCGGCCGCGACGCCGGGCGGGCCGCCACCGTCCGGACCGTGCAGACGTTCGTCGACCAGCCGGTGGACCACATCGCCGAGGTCAACCTGATGGGCTTCTACGACATCGCCAAGGCCGTCGAACCGATCGAGGTCTGCCTCACCCACGACACCAAGGACCCGGCCATGGCGGGCCAGGGCTCCGGCGCCGACTTCCACAAGGGCATCAACAAGCTCAACGCCTCCCAGGCGCTCGCCTTCGTCCGCCAGCGCCACAACCTGGACGACGGCAAGGGCAACACCGGCGACTTCGCCCGCACCCACCGCCAGCAGGCCTTCATCTCCTCCGTCGTGCACAAGCTCAAGCAGGACGGCATCATCAGCGACATCGGCAAGCTCAAGGACCTGTTCGGTGTCGTCCAGAAGGACCTGGTCATCGACAACGAGTGGAACGTCCTCGACTTCGCCCAGCAGGCCCCCGCCCTGACCGGCGGCAACGTCGAGTTCAACACCCTCACCTTCGACGGCTTCGGCACCCGCAACGGCCAGGACGTCAACCTGGTCACCCCGGCGAAGATCCAGAAGGTGGTCAAGCAGGTATTCGGCTACGCCGACGCCGCCGCCCCCGCCGCCCCGGCCGACGGCGCCACCGACACCGCCGCGCCCTCGGCCCCCGCCCAGCCCTCGCCGACCCCGACGGCCACCAAGCCCGCCTCCCCGGCCACCGTGGACGTGTTCAACGCCTCCTCGGCCGCCGGGGTCTCCTCCACCACCGAGGCCAAGGCCCTGGTCGGCATGGGGTTCAAGGAGGGGACGACCGGCCCCGCGCGCACCAAGCCCAAGACCACCACCGTCACCTACGGCAAGGGCGCCAAGGACACCGCCGACCAGATCGCCGCCCGCTACGGCGTCACCGCCACCGAGTCCGCGTCCGTCTCCGCCGACCACGTCACGGTCACCCTGGGCACCTCCTTCACCGGCGTCGCGTCCGACAAGCCCGCCGCCCCCTCGGCCCCCGCCACCGGCGACCCGGCCGCCAACCTGCCCATGCAGGGCCCCGGCGTCGACGCCGAGTCCGACGGCGGCATCCCCTGCGTCTTCTGACGCCTTCCGTCATGTAGCCGGTACCCCGCCACCCGGGCGGGGCACCGGCTCAGGACCACTCGAAGTGCTCAGGACCACTCGAAGTACAGCGCCGGCCGCACCGGCCGCGGGCTGCCGGGCGCGAACAGGAACACCAGGTTCACGGTGGGTCCGGACGGCTCCTCCAGCCGCGGGCCGCGGATGCTCAACCCGAACCCGTTGATCGCCTTCCCCGCCGCCAGCCCCGCCCGCACCTCGCGGTACCAGGCCTCCAAGGGCTCGACCGGCAGCCCCCAGTAGGCGGCCAGCTCGCCCGACAACCGGTAGGCGTCGTCCACCGTGGCGGCCGGGAAGGTCGCGCTGACCAGGTCCAGCGTCTCCCCCTCGGCGGTTGCCAGCAGCTCCACCCGCCCGGTGAACCAGCGTCCTCCCGGCAGCGCGATGGTCGCGGCCACCGCGGGGATGCGCCAGCGGCGCCGGACGGCCCCGGGCCAGCCGACATCGCCGCGGCGGTGGCCGGTGCGGAGGTTCCAGGTGACGGCCTCCGGGTGGACGGATTGCTCGTGTGGCACAGGTGCTCCGGATCAGGGCGCGGTCGGGGTGGCGGACTGGGTGGCCTGGTCCCGGAGGGTGAGTTCCAGGTTCTTGCCCCAGGCGAACTGGATCTTGATGGTCACCGGCTGGCCGTTGTTGACGGTCTCGTACCTGAGGCTGACACCGACGAGCGGACCGTCCGGAGTCAACAGCGGGAAGTCGGTTCCACCCTCCTCGCTGCCGAGACGCACCCGGTCGCCCTTCGCCAGGTCATCGAGGACGCTCCGATGAAAGTCCTGGAGGCCGTCGGGCTTCAGATGGAACTGCCGGGAGAGTTCCAAAGCCTTCTTGTACGCCTCTTCGAGCGGCATCTCGGGGTACCAGCCGACGAGTTCGTCGACGTTCTCGGTGTCATCGAGGGTGGTCGCCACGATGAGAAACATCTTGTCCGCATGGAAGCGCTGGCCACCCGGCAGATCGATGTCCACCGGGCCCAGGTCGCTGAAGTCATGCCCGCTGTGCGGATTCAACTTGACGCCGAGATCAGTTGCCCGGTGTGAGTTCCGCAGATCCCAGTGGATGGGACGCGACTTCCCGCCCACCAGGGAACATCCGGCGACCAGCAGACCCGCGCAAAGGAGAGCCGCAAGCCTCCGCGTCCGCCGCAGCGCTGTCACGGCAGGATCTCGTACTGCTCGGCCCGGTCGAGCAGCGGAGTGTCGATGAGCGTCTTCGCCTCCACCGGACTCTTCAGGAGCTGCTGGTACTTGGGCAGCATGTCCTTGCGGATCCAGTCCATCCGGTCGTCCGTGTCGGTCACGTAGCGATCGTCCCACCAGGTCGACCATTCACCACCGTAGTAGTCGCTGAAGGACTTGCTACCCGGAATCGGCGACTTGGTCATCGCCGACAGTGTCTCGGCGAACGCCTCCCCGACCGGGCCGTCGTGATTCTCCACCTCCCTGTAGGACTTGGGAAGCACGACGGTCTGCTCGCGTTCCAGCAGCGCGGCGTTCCCCGCCGCCACCCGCTTGGGGTCACCCGAATCGATGTCCCGCCAGGCATCGATCAGTTCATTCGGGTACTTCTTCGAGCCCCCCTGCTGCTGCAACGCCTCGATGCCGGCCATCCCGTACTGCTGGTACGCGGCGTGCATGGCGCCGACGTCGTCGAAGATGTCCTTCTGCATGTTCAGGAACTTGTTCTGGAACCACTGCACCTCGTCCGTACTCATGGTGGACAACAGCCCCACCCCGGGAACGGGGGTGATCAGCCCGCCGATGTTCGTGCCCTTGATGAACTCGTTGAGGTCGTGGATGCCCCCGTACGCCGGGGCACCGGCCAGCTTGGCCATGCCGGCCCACTGGAAGTCCGGGTTCTCGTCCCACAGCTTCTGGTACCAGGCGTAGACCTTCTGCACGGTCTGGTCGTTGAAGTCCAGGCCCTTGTCCGGGTTCCAGTCCTTCGGGTCGATCCCGGCCTTCCGCAGGGCAAGTTGCTTGTAATAATCCGTCAGCGTCGGTACCCCGGGCAGCGCCTGGACCTTCCACGGCGCCGCGTCCAGGAACAGGTTCCGCTGGTCCGGCGACAGCGCGCCCCACCAGGCGGCCCGGGCGGCCGGGTCGGTGGGGACGGCGTCCCCCTCGACGGTCCCGGCGAGCCGGGTGGCCTCGCCGAGGTCCTTGGCGGCGGCCTGGACCGCGCCCGCCAGGCCGGTGCGCCCGCTGCCGTCGAGGAGCTTGGACTCCCCGGCCAGCTTGCCCAGTTCGGCCGCGCACTTGGTATCCGCCTGGGTGGCGGCCTAGACGGCGGCGGCGATGTCGGCGGTGAGGGTCGCGGCGTAGGCGACCTCGGCCCGGTAGGAGTCGGCGGCCTCCTGGCGGAGCGCCGCGTTCTTGGGCAGCTGGTCGACCGGCGTCGGCGTCGCCGTGACAGTGCCGTTCGCGTCGACCGTGAGGCCGCGCTTGCTCGCCTCCGTCAGCGCCCACTGCAGTTCCTGCTGGGCGGCGGTCACCGCCTGGACGAAGCCGTCCAAGACCTGCTGGACCGCCTGGAGTTCCAGCGCGGCCACCTGCAGCTGCAACTCCTGCTGGCCGAAGGAGTGCCGGGCGCTGGTCGCGGCCGGGCCGGTCCAGGTCCCGAGCGGCTTGAGCACCGACTCCTCGATGTGCTGGCGCGCTTGGTCGAACGCCTTGGCGACGGCCTGCCAGTCCTTGCCGGCCTCCGTCACCGACTCCGGTTTCACGTCACGCAGGCGCGCGAAGTCCACCACGGGAGCCCCCTCTTCCCCTGTCGTCCTATTCGAGGGCCTTGGCAGTCCCGTGCTCGGTCTTGCCGTAGTTGTCGGCAGCCGTACGGAGCGCCTCCTCGTCCGCGCCCAGCGCGGTACGGATCTTCTCCACGCCCTGGGTCCACGCGGTCACCACGGCGGTCAGCTGCCCGGACACCTGCCAGCCCTCCAGGGCCGTCTCGGCGTTCCCTGAGGCGGTGCTCGCGGTCTGGACCGGCTTGGCCAGCCCCGCGGTGATGGACGAAGCGTTGGCCGCCGAGGACCTCAACTGCTCCGGTGAGACCTCGAATCCGGCGTCCGACATCGGATCGACCCCCCATGCTCGATGCGATCTTCCAACCCTAGCGGCGACATGCGGTTCGCCGCCGGACTTTCTCGAACATGGGCGCGAATGATGTGGATTCCCCTGGCGAGATTCTCCGTACTGTGTATAGTGTACTGCGTACGGGATAACTGTGCGCACGGACGAGAGGGCTCCGCCAATGCAGATCACCAGCACCGCCGTCTCCCTGACCGTCGAGGACGTCACCACCTCAGCCGCCTTCCTCCAGCGGCACTTCGGCTACACCGAGCAGATGTCCGCCGACGGCTTCGTCTCGCTGGTCCACCCGGGCGGCGGGGTCGGTGTCGTCTACCTGCGGCGCGGTCTGGAGGTCCTGCCCGAGGACCAGCGGTACCGGACGGCGGACGGGGTGATCCTGGCGTTCACCGTCGAGGACATCGCCGCGGAGGAGGAGCGGCTGCGCGGCGAGGGGGTCGCGATCAGCCTGCCGCTGCGCGAGGAGCCGTGGGGCGAGAAGCTGTTCCAGGTCGCCGACCCGAACGGGGTCGTGGTCGAGCTGGTCGAGTGGGTCGAGCAGTAGCCGCAACCGGGCCAGGAAGTAGCCGGAACGAGAAGGCGCCCGCGTCCGGTGTCGGACGGGGGCGCCAACTCGTGAGCGGGTGACGGTCAGTCCACCGTCCAGGTGTCGTTGCCCGCCAGCAAGGTCGCCAGGTCGCCGGGCCCCCGGTGGGCCACGGCGGTGGCCAGCTGGCTCTCCATCAGCTCGTCGTAGACCGGCCGCGGGACGCTGCGCAGCACGCCGATCGGCGTGTGGTGCAGGGTGTCCGCGTCGGCGATCCGGGAGAGCGCGAAGGCGGTGGCGGGGCTCGCCGCGTGGGCGTCGTGCACCAGCACCCGCGCCTCGTTGTCCGCCGTGACCGGGGCGGTGAACAGCTCGCCGTCCGGCCCCCGGAAGACGCCGTTGGCCGCCTCGGCGCCGAAGCGGATCGGCTGGCCGTGCTCCAGCCGGATCAGCGCCTCGTCGCGCGTGCCGGGCTCCTTCAGCACCTCGAAGGCGCCGTCGTTGAAGATGTTGCAGTTCTGGTAGATCTCCACCAGTGCCGTGCCCTCGTGCTCGGCCGCCGCCCGCAGCACCGACTGCAGGTGCTGGCGGTCCGAGTCGATGGTGCGCGCCACGAAGGAGGCCTCCGCGCCGATCGCCAGCGACAGCGGGTTGAACGGTGCGTCCAGCGAGCCCATCGGGGTGGACTTGGTGATCTTGCCGAGTTCGCTGGTCGGTGAGTACTGGCCCTTGGTGAGGCCGTAGATCCGGTTGTTGAACAGCAGGATCTTCAGATTGACGTTCCGCCGCAGGGCGTGGATCAGGTGGTTGCCACCGATCGACAGCGCGTCGCCGTCACCGGTCACCACCCAGACGCTCAGGTCCCGCCGGGAGGAGGCCAGCCCGGTCGCGATCGCCGGCGCCCGGCCGTGGATCGAGTGCACCCCGTAGGTGTTCATGTAGTACGGGAAGCGCGAGGAGCAGCCGATGCCGGAGACGAACACGGTGTTCTCGCGCTTGATGCCGAGCTCCGGCATGAAGGACTGCACCGCCGCCAGGATCGCGTAGTCCCCGCAGCCGGGGCACCAGCGCACCTCCTGATCGGTCTTGAAGTCCCGGGCGCTCTGCGGCCCTTCGGCCTTGGGCACCAGCCGCAGGGACGGGAAGCCGTTCTCGTTCATCGGTGGTCCTCCTCGTCCAGGGTGCCGATCGCCGCCCACAGCACGTCCGCCAACTGCGCCGCCTTGAACGGCAGTCCGCGCACCTGGTTGTAGGACTCGGCGTCCACCAGGTACTTCGCCCGCAGCAGCAGCGCGAGCTGTCCGAGGTTCATCTCGGGCACGATGACCTTCTCGTAACTGCGCAGCATCGAGCCCAGGTTGGCCGGGAAGGGGTTGAGGTTGCGCAGGTGTGCCTGGGCGATCTCGCCGCCGTCCGCGCGCACCCGGCGCACCGCCGCGGTGATCGGGCCGTACGTCGAGCCCCAGCCGAGGACCAGCACCCGGGCGTCGCCGGTCGGGTCGTCGACCTCCACCGGTTTGACCGTGATGCCGTCGACCTTGGCCTGCCGGGTGCGGACCATGAAGTCGTGGTTGGCCGGGTCGTAGGAGATGTTGCCGGTGCCGTCCTGCTTCTCGATGCCGCCGATCCGGTGCTCCAGACCGGCCGTGCCGGGCACCGCCCACGGCCGGGCGAGGGTGTGCGGATCGCGCAGGTAGGGCCAGAAGGCGCCGTCCTCGCGGTTCGGGCCGGTGGCGAACTGCGGGTCGATCTCCGGCAGTTCGTCGACGGCCGGGATCCGCCAGGGCTCGGAGCCGTTGGCCAGGTAACCGTCCGAGAGCAGGAACACCGGGGTGCGGTAGGTCACCGCGATCCGGGCCGCCTCCAGCGCGGCGTCGAAGCACTCGGCGGGCGTGGCCGGGGCGACGATCGGCACCGGGGCCTCGCCGTTGCGGCCGAACATGGCCTGCAGCAGGTCGGCCTGCTCGGTCTTGGTCGGCAGGCCGGTGGACGGGCCGCCGCGCTGGATGTCCACGATCAGCAGCGGCAGTTCGAGCGAGACGGCCAACCCGATGGTCTCGGACTTCAGTGCGACCCCGGGCCCGGAGGTGGTGGTCACGCCGAGTGCCCCGCCGAAGGCCGCGCCGAGCGCCGCGCCGATGCCGGCGATCTCGTCCTCGGCCTGGAAGGTGCGCACCCCGAAGTTCTTGTGCTTGGACAGCTCGTGCAGGATGTCCGAGGCCGGGGTGATCGGGTACGAGCCCAGGTAGAGCGGCAGGCCGCAGCGCTGCGCGGCGGCCACCAGCCCGTACGAGAGGGCGAGGTTGCCGGAGATGTTGCGGTAGCGCCCGGCGGGGAGCTTGGCCGGCGGCACCTCGTAGGAGACCGCGAAGGACTCGGTGGTCTCGCCGAAGTTCCAGCCCGCCCGGAAGGCGCTGATGTTGGCCTCGGCGATCTCGGGCTTCTTGGCGAACTTGCCGCGCAGGAAGGTCTCGGTGCCGTGGGTGGGCCGGTGGTACATCCAGGACAGCAGGCCCAGGGCGAACATGTTCTTCGCCCGCTCGGCGTCCTTGCGGGCCAGCCCGCTGTCCTTGAGCGCCTCCAGGGTCAGCGTGGTGAGCGGCACCTTGTGCAGGTGGAAGCCGTCCAGCGAACCGTCGCCCAGCGGGTCGGCCGCGTAGCCGACCTTGGACAGCGCGCGCTTGGTGAACTCGTCGGTGTTGACGATGATCTCCGCGCCGCGCGGCAGGTCGGGCAGGTTCGCCTTCAGGGCCGCCGGGTTCATCGCCACCAGTACGTTCGGGGCGTCGCCCGGGGTGAGGATGTCGTGGTCGGCGAAGTGCAGCTGGAAGGACGACACGCCCGGCAGGGTGCCGGCGGGGGCCCGGATCTCGGCCGGGAAGTTCGGCAGCGTGGAGAGGTCGTTGCCGAAGGCGGCCGTCTCCGAAGTGAACCGGTCACCGGTGAGCTGCATGCCGTCACCGGAGTCACCGGCGAAGCGGATGATCACCCGGTCGAGTCTGCGGATGGGCTTGGCGCGCTTCGCCGGCGGGCCACCCGGGCCGTGCGGACCGGCGGGCCCGTTCGCGCCGGGGTGTCCGTCACCGTTGCCGGTACGACCCTCGTCGCCGCCCGATCCGTCCACTGCCTCTGACTGATCGACCTGACTGGTCACTGCCGCGGACCTCCTCGTGGGCACACCACCGCGGGCGCGGCCCCGTGCCCCGTCCGCCTGGTGCACCGCTCGCATCCTATGCGTGCGACCTTGAGCCCGGCCGGAACTCCGACAGGAAGTTGCACCCGCCCACGTCCGTGCCGCACATAGCGACAACACGCGGCCGCCGGAGATCATTCCGCGCTCCGACGGCCGGTGCCGCGAGGCCCCTCGGGCCGCGGGTCAGGAGTTCAGGTAGGTGAGCACCGCGAGCACCCGACGGTGGTCCTCCGGGCTCTGGGCCAGGCCCAGCTTGAGGAAGATGTTGCTGACGTGCTTCTCCACCGCGCCGTCGGAGACCACCAGCTGCTTGGCCACCGCCGCGTTGGTGCGGCCCTCCGCCATCAGCCCGAGCACCTCGCGCTCGCGCGGGGTGAGATTGGCCAGAACGTCGCCCTTGCGGCTGCGGCTGAGCAACTGCTGCACCACCTCCGGGTCCAGCGCGGTGCCGCCCTCGGCGACCCGGACCACCGCGTCGGCGAACTCGCGCACCTCGGCGACCCGGTCCTTCAGCAGGTAGCCGACGCCCCGGGTGGAGCCGGCCAGCAGCTCGGAGGCGTAACGTTCCTCCACGAACTGCGACAGCACCAGTACGTTCAGCTGCGGGTAGCGGCCGCGCAGCTCCACACAGGCACGCAGGCCCTCGTCGGTGTGGGTCGGGGGCATCCGCACGTCGGAGACCACCACGTCCGGCAGGGCGTCGGCCGCCGCCAGGTCGTGGATGGTCTTCACCAGGGCGTCGCCGTCCCCGACGCCCGCCACGACCTCCAGGCCCCGGTCGGTGAGCAGCCGGGTCAGACCCTCCCGCAGCAGTACGGAGTCCTCGGCGATGACGACGCGACGCATGGTGACCTTCCGGGCAGGCGTGAGCTGACGGGAGTCAGTCTCACCCATCCGCGCACGCCGCCGGAGACCGAGGACCGGATCGGCCCGGTCACATGGTGCGGATCGCCACCGCGTCGCAGAGCCCCTCCAGGGCCGCCTTCGCCGCGCAGTCCGGCAGCGGGGCGAGCAGCGCCCGGGCCTCCTCGGCGTGCCGCAGGGTCTCCCGGCGGGCGCGCTCCAGCGCGGGGTGGCGGCGCAGCAGGCGCAGCGCCTCGGCGTGCAGCCCGTCGTCGGCGAGGTCCTGGGTGAGCAGCTCGCGCAGCCGCGCGTCGTCCGGGTCGGCCGGGTCGGCCGGCATCTGCTGCAGCAGCAGGGTCGGCAGGGTGGGCACGCCCTCGCGCAGGTCGGTGCCGGGGGTCTTGCCGGACTCGTGGCCGTCGCTGGCGATGTCCAGCACGTCGTCGGCCAGCTGGAAGGCGATGCCGATCCGCTCGCCGAACTCGCCCAGGGTGTCCACCTGCCAGGGCTCGGCGCCGGCCATCTGCGCTCCTATCCGGCAGGAGACGGCGATCAGCGATCCGGTCTTGCCCTCCAGCACGTCCAGGTAGTGCAGCAGCGGGTCGGCCTCCGGGCCGGGGCCGCGGGTCTCCATGATCTGGCCGGTGACCAGCCGCTCGAAGGCCTCGGCCTGCATCCGCACCGCCTCGGGGCCGAGGTCGGCCAGGACCTGGGAGGCGCGGGAGAAGAGGAAGTCGCCGGTGAGGATGGCGACCGAGTTGTCCCAGCGGGAGTTGGCGCTCTCGGCGCCGCGGCGCACCGGGGCCTCGTCCATGACGTCGTCGTGGTAGAGCGTGGCAAGGTGGGTCAGTTCGACCACCACCGCGGCGGGCACCACGCCGGGCGCGCTCGGGTCGCCGAACTGGGCGGCCAGCAGCAGGAGCAGCGGACGGAAGCGCTTGCCGCCGGCCTGCAGGAGGTGACTGGCGGTGACGGTGATGAAGGGGACATCGCTCTTGACGGCGGCGGTGAGCGCCGTCTCCACCGCGTCCAGTCCGGCCTGGATGTCCCGGGTCAGGTCGCGGTCCTGCACGCTGAGCCCGAAGGGTTCCACGACGGTCACGAAGACCACTCCTCTGTCCCTGGTCGATCTAGCGGCCTGGTCCCTGAGTGCCGCCGCTGGCCATACAGGCAGGGTATCCGGTCGCGAGTGGATCACTGCACGGGCGTGCGGATCCTGTCGTGATCGGGACGGAAGCCCTGGTCAGAACGGCTCTCCGGGCATTGCGGCGGTGGGGGCGAATTCGTCTGGAAATAAAGGCTGGAGATCGGCCCGCACTTCCGGACCGATCTCCAGCAAACCGACCGGTGACGGTCAGTACGCGAACAGCGAGGCCTTGGACGCAAGGTCCAGGAAGTACTGGGGCAGCAGGCCGAGACCCAGCGTCACCAGTACCCCCACCCCGATCGCGGTCGCGGTGAAGGCGCTCGGGATCGCCACCGTCGGGCCGCCCGGCTTCGGGTCGGAGAAGAACATCAGCACGATCACCCGGATGTAGAAGAACGCGGCCACCGCCGAGCTCAGCACACCGACCACCACCAGCGGCGTCGCCCCGCCTGCCGCCGCCGCCTGGAACACCGCGAACTTCCCGGTGAAGCCGGAGGTCAGCGGAATCCCGGCGAAGGCCAGCAGGAACAGCGCGAACACCGCCGCCACCAGCGGTGAGCGCCGCCCCAGCCCCGCCCAGCTGGACAGGTGGGTCGCCTCGCCCTTGGAGTCGCGCACCAGGGTGACCACGGCGAAGGCGCCGAGCGTCACGAAGGAGTACGCCAGCAGGTAGAACAGCACCGAGGAGAGTCCCTGCTTGTTGACGGCGATCACGCCCGTCAGGATGAACCCGGCGTGCGCGACGGAGGAGTACGCCAACAGCCGCTTGACGTCCTGCTGGGTCACCGCCAGCACCGCGCCCACCACCATGGTGAGGATCGCCACGCCCCACAGCACCGGGCGCCAGTCCAGCCGCAGGCCCGGGAAGGCCACGTAGAACAGCCGCAGGAACGCCCCGAAGGCCGCGACCTTGGTGGCCGCCGCCATGAAGCCGGTCACCGGGGTCGGCGCGCCCTGGTAGACGTCCGGGATCCAGGAGTGGAACGGCACCGCGCCGACCTTGAACAGCAGACCGACCGCCAGCATCGCCAGGCCCGTCAGCAGCAGCACGTCGCTCTGGGTGGTGCTCAGCTGCGCCGGGGTGGTCATCGCCTTGCCGGAGATGACGTCCGCGATGTCGCCGAGCTTCACGCTGCCGGCGTAGCCGTACAGCAGCGCGGTGCCGAACAGGAAGAAGGCCGAGGCGAAGGCGCCGAGCAGGAAGTACTTGACCGCCGCCTCCTGGGAGAGCAGCCGACGGCGGCGGGCCAGCGCGCACAGCAGGTAGAGCGGGAGGGAGAAGACCTCCAGCGCCACGAACATCGTCAGCAGGTCGTTGGCGGCGGGGAAGAGCAGCATGCCGCCGACCGCGAACATGGTCAGTGGGAAGACCTCGCTGGTGGTGAAGCCGGCCCGGATCGCGGCCCGCTCCTGCTCGCCGCCGGGGGTGGCGGCGGCCTGGGCGGCGAAGGCGTCGGCGGGCAGGCCGCCGGCCTTGGGCTCCAGCCTGCGCTCGGCGTAGGTGAGCACCGCGACCACGGCGACCAGCAGGATCACGCCCTGCAGGAACAGCGCCGGGCCGTCCAGGGCGACCGACTCCATGGCCAGCAGGTCGATCCGCGGCGAGCCGTGGCCCTGCGCGGCCAGCACCACCACGGCGACGAACGCGCCGGTCAGGGCGAGCAGGGCGAGCGAGACCTGGGTCCAGTGCCGTAGCCGCCGGGGTACGAGGGCCTCGACCAGGATGCCGGCCACGGCGGCGCCGAACACCACCAGCATCGGGGAGAGTTGGCCGTACTCGATGTGCGGCGCCGGGATGCTGGGGGTGCTGCCGCCGGCGGCGGCGAGCACTGCGGTGACGCTCACTTCTGCTCACCTCCTGAGGTGGCGGCGACCGGGTGGGCCGGCGCCGGGTCGGTCTGGTGGACCTGCGAGAGCGTCGCGTTCACCGAGGGGTTGATCAGGTCGGTGAGCGGCTTGGGGTACACGCCCAGCAGGATCGTCAGCGCCACCAGCGGCGCCACCACGGCGAGTTCGCGGACCTTGAGGTCGGGCATCGTGCGCACCCCGTCCTTCACCGGGCCGGTCATGGTGCGCTGGTACAGCAGCAGGGCGTACAGCGCGGCCAGCACGATGCCGAAGGTGGCGACGATGCCGATCGCCGGGTAGCGGGTGAAGGTGCCCACCAGCACCAGGAACTCGCTGACGAACGGGGCCAGCCCCGGCAGCGACAGGGTGGCCAGACCGCCGATCAGGAAGGTCCCGGCGAGCACCGGGGCGACCTTCTGCACGCCGCCGTAGTCGGCGATCAGCCGCGAGCCGCGGCGGGAGATCAGGAAGCCGGCCACCAGCATCCACGCGGCGGTGGAGATGCCGTGGTTGACCATGTAGAGGGTCGCGCCGCTCTGGCCCTGGCTGGTCATGGCGAAGATGCCCATGATGATGAAGCCGAAGTGCGAGATCGAGGCGTAGGCGACCAGCCGCTTGATGTCCTTCTGGCCGACCGCCAGCAGCGCGCCGTAGACGATCCCGATCAGCGAGAGGACCAGGATCGCCGGGGCGAAGGTCTGCGAGGCGTGCGGGAACAGCCCGAGGCAGAACCGCAGCATCGCGAAGGTGCCGACCTTGTCCACCACCGCGGTGATCAGCACGGCGGTACCGGCGGTGGCCTCGCCCATCGCGTTCGGCAGCCAGGTGTGCAGCGGCCACAGCGGGGCCTTCACCGCGAAGGCGAAGAAGAAGCCGAGGAACAGTGCCTTCTCGGCGGTGCCCGTCAGCTGCAGCTTGCCGTCGGCGATCGCGCTGGTGAGGGCCGGCAGGTCGAAGGTGCCCAAGCCCTGGTCCTGCGCGATCACGTACAGCCCGATCACGGCGGCCAGCATCACCAGGCCGCCGAGCAGGTTGTACAGCAGGAACTTGACGGCCGCGTAGGAGCGCTGGCGCGCCGACTCGGGGCCGCCGGCCCGGTCGCCGAAGCCGCCGATCAGGAAGTACATCGGGATCAGCATGGCTTCGAAGAACACGTAGAACAGGAAGAGGTCGGTGGCGTAGAAGGAGACGATCACCATCGCCTCCACCGCCAGGATCAGGGCGAAGAAGCCCTGGGTCCGGCGGCGCCGCTCAAAGGTGCCGGGGTCGACGGTGCCGTCGGGGCCGGTCGGACCCGGATCGGCGTCGTGCCAGGAGGCCAGCATGATGATCGGCACCAGGACGGCCGTCAGCAGGGCGAGCACCGCGCCGATGCCGTCCACGCCGAGCGAGAAGGTGATGCCGAAGGAGCGGATCCAGCTGTACGACTCGGTCAGCTGGTAGCGGGCGCCGTGCGGGTCGAACCGGGCCGCCACCACGGCGGCCAGCGCCAGGGTGGCGGTGGAGAAGACCAGGGAGACGGCCTTGGCGTTGGTGCGCCGGGCCTCGGTCGTCCCGGCCGGCAGGGCGGCGGTCACCACCGCACCGACTGCCGGGACGACGCAGGTGGCGGTCAGCAGAGCACTCATGCGCCCACCCCCCAGCGCGATTCCCCGCCCCGAGCCGAAGGGCGCGCCGGTGCCGAAAGCGAGGAGCGACCAGCGACCGACGAAGGAGGGAGTGCCGGAGCGAAGAGCGTCGTCGCCGGGTCGGAGCGCCCGGAGGCGAGCGGGCGAGTAACTGTCATCACACGGACCTCATCAGGAGAGTCGAGGCGACCAGCACCAGCGTGCCGCCGAACATGGAGAGCGCGTACGAGCGGACGAAGCCGTTCTGGACCCGCCGCATCCGACTGGACAGGCCCCCGATGACGGCGGCCAGGCCGTTGACGAAGCCGTCCAGGCCGCGGCTGTCGAAGTAGACCAGCGTCGCGGTCAGCGCCGAGCCCGGCCGCACCAGCACGGCGTGGTTGAAGTCGTCCTGCAGCAGGTCGCGTCGGGCGGCCCGGGTGAGCGGGGAGCCGACCGGCGGGACCACCGGGACGGGTGAGCGCCCGTACATCAGGTACGACAGGCCGACGCCGGCCAGCATGCAAGCCGTGGTCAGCCCGGTGACGGTCAAGGAGCCGAGCGGTGAGTTGCCCTCGCTGTGCCCGGTGACCGGCTCCAGCCACTTCAGGAAGGAGTCGTTGAAGGCGAACAACCCGCCCGCGAACACCGAGCCGACGGCCAGCAGGATCATCGGGAGGGTCATCGTCCTCGGCGACTCGTGCGGATGCGGGAGGTTGCCCTCCCCGTCCGGCTGCCAGCGCTTCTCGCCGAAGAAGGTCAGCAGCATCACCCGGGTCATGTAGAACGCGGTGACGGCCGCGCCGACCAGCGCGCACAGGCCGAGGATCCAGCCCTCGGTGCCGCCCTTGGCGAAGGCGGCCTCGATGATCTTGTCCTTGGAGAAGAAGCCGGACAGGCCCGGGAAGCCGATGATCGCCAGGTAGCCGAGGCCGAAGGTGACGAAGGTGACCTTCATGTGCTTCCACAGGCCGCCGTAGTGACGCATGTCCACCTCGTCGTTCATGCCGTGCATGACCGACCCGGCGCCGAGGAACAGCCCGGCCTTGAAGAAGCCGTGGGTCACCAGGTGCATGATCGCGAAGGCGTAGCCGATCGGGCCCAGCCCGGCCGCCAGCACCATGTAGCCGATCTGCGACATGGTCGAGCCGGCCAGCGCCTTCTTGATGTCGTCCTTGGCGCAACCGACGATCGCACCGAACAGCAGCGTGACCGCGCCGACCACCACCACGGCGGTCTGGGCGTCCGGCGCCAGGTTGAAGATCACCGAGGAGCGGGTAATCAGGTAGACGCCCGCGGTCACCATGGTGGCCGCGTGGATCAGGGCCGAGACCGGGGTCGGGCCCTCCATCGCGTCCCCGAGCCAGGACTGCAGCGGCACCTGGGCCGACTTGCCGCAGGCCGCCAGCAGCAGCAGCAGGCCGATCGCGGTCAGCTTGCCCTCGCTCGCCTGGGACGCCCCGCCGAAGAGCGGGTCGAAGGCGAAGGAGCCGAACTCGGCGAACATCAGCATGATCGCGATCGACAGGCCCATGTCGCCGACACGGTTGACGATGAAGGCCTTCTTCGCCGCCGTCGCCGCGCTCGGCTTGTGCTGCCAGAAGCCGATCAGCAGGTACGAGGCCAGGCCCACGCCCTCCCAACCGAAGTACAGCAGCAGGTAGTTGTCGGCCACCACCAGCAGCAGCATGGCCGCCAGGAACAGGTTCAGGTACGCGAAGAAGCGGCGCCGGCGCTCGTCGTGCGCCATGTAGCCCACCGAGTACAGGTGGATCAGGGTGCCGACACCGGTGATCAGCAGGACGAAGGTCATCGACAACTGGTCGAGCCGGAACGAGATGTCGGCCTGGAAGCCGTTCACCGGGACCCAGCTGAACAGGTGCCTGGTCACCGCCCGGTGCTCGGCGTCGCGGCCGAGCATGTCCGAGAACAGCGCCAGGCCGAAGCCGAACGAGAGCGCGGCGAGCGCGGTGGCCAGCCAGTGGCCGAACCGGTCGAACGCTCGGCCGCCGAGCAGCAGCAGGGCGGAGCCGGCCAGCGGAGCCGCCACCAGCAGCGGAATGAGAGAGTTCACCGAAGGTCCTCCGCCTACAGCTTCATCAGGTTGCTGTCGTCGACCGAAGCGGAGTGCCTGGTCCGGAAGATGGAGACGATGATGGCGAGGCCGACCACGACCTCGGCCGCCGCGACCACCATCGTGAAGAACGCGATGACCTGGCCGTCCAGGGTCCCGTGCAGCCGGGAGAAGGTCACCAGCGCGAGGTTCGAGGCGTTCAGCATCAGCTCGACGCACATGAACAGCACGATCGCGTTGCGCCGGATCAGCACCCCGGAGGCGCCGATGGTGAACAACAGGGCCGACAGGTACAGGTAGTTGACCGGGTTCACCGCTCGCCCTCCTCGTCCGCCCCGTTCGCGTTGTTGGCACCCGCCGGCTCCAGCGACTTGCGCGGCGGGGCCACCGCCGGCCGCTCCGAGGACGGCCGGCCCAGCCAGTCCGCCGTGGTGTTCTCCAGCTCCGCCATCCGCTGCAGCATCGCCTGGCTGACGTCCCGGATCTGGCCGCGCTCGCGCAGCGTCGCCATCACCGAGTCCTCGGCGACGGTGCCGTCCGGCAGCAGCGCCGGGACGTCCACCGCGTTGTGCCGGGCGTACACGCCCGGGGCCGGCAGCGGCGGCACCTGGATGTTGTCCCTGACCCGCTGCTCCGCCAGCTCGCGCTGGGTCTTCGGGGCCTTCACGTGCTCCCGGTGGGTCAGCACCATCGCGCCGATCGCCGCGGTGATCAGCAGCGCGCCGGTGACCTCGAAGGCCCAGACGTAGCGGGTGAAGATCAGCCGGGCCAGGCCCGGCACGTTGCCCTCGGCGTTCGCCTCGGCCAGCCCGGTGAAGTGGTTCAGCTTCGCGTTGGCGATCCCGGCGATCAGCAGCACGCCGAAGCCCAGCCCGCACAGCACCGCGGCGAACCGCTGGCCCTTCAGCTGCTCCTTCAGCGAGTCCTCGCTGGTGACGCCGACCAGCATCACCACGAACAGGAACAGCATCATGATCGCGCCGGTGTAGACCACGATCTGCACCACGCCCAGGAACACCGCGCCCTGGGCCATGTAACAGACCGCCAGCGCCATCATGGTGGCCGCCAGGCAGAGCGCGCTGTGCACGGCCTTGCGCATCAGCAGCATGCCGAGCGCGCCGCCGACCGCGATCACCGCGAGCGCCCAGAACTGGACGGCCTCACCCGTGGAGGTCGTCCCGGTCGCGGCCGCGAGATGTGCGATCACTGCTGCACCTCCTTCTCCCGGTCGGTGCGCTCCTGCTGGACCGTCCCGGGCGCCGCCGCGGTGACCTCGCCCCGGTAGTACGCGCCCTCGTCGGTGCCCGGGAAGATCGCGTGCGGGGTGTCGACCATGCCCTCGGACAGGCCGACCAGCAGCTGCTCCTTGGTGAAGATCAGGTCCCGGCGGGAGGAGTCGGCGAGCTCGTACTCGTTGGTCATGGTCAGCGCCCGGGTCGGGCAGGCCTCGATGCACAGCCCGCACAGGATGCAGCGGGCGTAGTTGATCTGGTACACCGCGCCGTAGCGCTCACCGGGCGAGTAGCGCTCCTCGTCCCGGTTGTCCGCGCCCTCCACGTAGATCGCGTCGGCCGGGCAGGCCCACGCGCACAGCTCGCAGCCGACGCACTTCTCCAGGCCGTCCGGGTGCCGGTTCAGCTGGTGGCGACCGTGGAAGCGCGGAGCGGTGGGCTTCTTCTGCTCCGGGTACTGCTCGGTGAGCCGCTTCTTGAACATGGCCTTGAAGGTCACGCCGAAGCCTGCGGCCGGGCCGAGGATCGACGGCCTGTCGGCCCGCTCGTCCCTGCCCGTCTGGTCGGACGACATCTCGGATCAGCTCCCTTCGGAATGGTCGGCCCCGTTGAGGGCGTCCTGCAGTTGCTTCGGGGCGCGGCTGCGCCGGCGCGGCACCGGCGGGAGCTCCTGGCCGGGCAGCGGCGGCACCGGGTACCCGCCCGCCATCGGGTCGAACTCGCCCTTGGGGTACGGCCCGTCCTCAGCTGTCGCGGCTTCCTCGGGCTGTTTCTTCAGGAAGTCCCGCAGCAGCGCCAGCAGCAGGATCACGCCGACCGGCGCGCCCACGTACAGCAACACCTCGGCGAAGCCGTAGCCCTCGTTGCGCAGCGCCCGCACGCTCGCGATCAGCACCAGCCACACCAGCGAGACCGGGATCAGCACCTTCCAGCCCAGCTTCATGAACTGGTCGTAGCGGAACCGGGGCAGCGTGCCGCGCAGCCAGATGAAGAAGAACAGCAGCAGCTGGATCTTCAGCGTGATCCACAGCATCGGCCACCAGCCGTGGTTGGCGCCCTCCCAGAAGGTCGACACCGGCCAGGGGGCCCGCCAGCCGCCCAGGAACAGGGTCGAGGCCACCGCCGAGACGGTCACCATGTTGACGTACTCGGCCAGCATGAACATCGCGAACTTCAGCGAGGAGTACTCGGTGTTGAAACCGCCGACCAGCTCGCCCTCGGCCTCCGGGAGGTCGAACGGCGCCCGGTTGGTCTCACCGACCATCGAGATGATGTACACGATGAACGACACCGGCAGCAGCGCCGCGAACCAGGTCGGCTGCTGGTGCGCCACGATCTCCGAGGTCGACATCGAGCCCGAGTAGATGAACACCGCCGCGAAGGACAGGCCCATCGCGATCTCGTAGCTGATCATCTGCGCGGAGGAGCGCAGCCCGCCCAGCAGCGGGTAGGTCGAGCCGGATGACCAACCGGCCAGCACGATCCCGTAGATGCCCACCGAGGCCGTCGCCAGGATGTACAGCAGCGCCACCGGGAGGTCGGTCAGCTGCAGCGGCGTCCGGGTGCCGAAGATCGACACCTCGTTGCCGGCCGGACCGAACGGGATCACCGCGAAGGCCATGAAGGCGGGGATGGCGCAGACGATCGGGGCCAGGATGTAGACCACCTTGTCCGAGCCCTTGACCACCAGGTCTTCCTTCAGCGCCAGCTTCACGCCGTCCGCCAGCGACTGCAGCATGCCCCACGGGCCGTGCCGGTTCGGCCCGATGCGCAGTTGCATCCAGGCCACCACCTTGCGCTCCCAGACGATCGCGATCAGCACCGTCAGGACGAGGAACGCGAAGCAGAACACCGCCTTCAGCAGCACCAGCCACCACGGGTCCTGCCCGAAGAAGTGGAGCGTCTCGTACGGCTGCGGAGTCATCGGCCATCCCCTTCGCGGCCGGCCCCGGCCTCGTCCTCGACGGCGACCGGCTCCAGCGTGGCCGCGGCGATCGTGACCAGGTGGCCGACGGTGGTGCCGAGCGTGCGGTGGGCGCCGCCCGGCGTGGAGTTGAGCGGGATCCAGACCGTACGGTCCGGGATCGAGTCGGTGACCTCCAGCGGCAGGATCAGCGAGCCGGCCGGACCAGTCAACCGCAGCGCGGCCGCCGCTTCGGCGTCGATCTCCTTCGCGGTGGCGGCCGAGATCCGGGCCACCGCCCGGTGCCGGGTGCCCGCCAGGTGCGGATCGCCCTGCTGCAGCACGCCGTTGTCCAGCAGCTGGCGCCAACCCGCCAGCACCGCCTGGCCGGTGGCCGGGCGGGGCAGCACTCCCGGGTGCGCCGCCGGATCGGCCGCGCGGTCGCCCTGCCAGGGCTCGAAGCGGTCCAGTTCCAGCCGGGCCGCCCGGACGTCCGCCAGGCCCAGCCGGTGGCCCAGCGCGTCGGCCAGCATGCTCAGCACCCGCAGGTCGGAATGGAGGTGACGGCCCATCTGCTGGTCCGGCTTGAGCGCGGCCTCGAACATCCGCACCCGGCCCTCCCAGTCCAGGAAGGTGCCCGCCTTCTCGGCCACCGCCGCCACCGGCAGCACCACGTCCGCCCGGGCCGTCACCGCGGAGGGCCGCAGTTCCAGCGACACCACGAACGGCACCGCGGCCAGGGCCTCGTCGGCCAGCGCCGGGTCCGGCAGGTCGTCCGGGTCGACCCCGCCGACCAGCAGCGCGTCCAGGTCGCCCTGGGCGGCCGCGGTCAGGATCTGGTCGGTGTCCCGGCCCGGCCGCGAGGGCAGCTCGGTCACCCCCCACACCTCGGCCGCCTCCGCCCGGGCCGCCGGAGCGGCCACCGGGCGGCCACCGGGCAGCAGGCCCGGCAGCGCACCGGCCTCCACCGCACCGCGCTCCCCCGCCCGGCGCGGCACCCAGGCCAGCTCGGCCCCGGTCGCGTGCGCCAGCCGCAGCAACGCCGTCAGCGCGCCCGGGACCGCGGCCAGCCGCTCGCCCGCCAGGATCACCGCGCCCGGCCGGCGCAGCAGTTCGGCCGCCTGCCCGGCCTCGTCGTTCAGCGGCTCGTCCGCCGCCAGCGCCGCGAACCACTCCGGCTCGGTGCCGGGGGCGGCCGACAGCAGCGCGCCGCGCAGCTTGGCCAGGCCCCTGGAGGCGAAGGCCGCCACCGAGTACACCTTCAGCCCGTGGCCGCGGGTGGCCTTGCGCAGCCGCAGGAAGACGATCGGCGACTCCTCCTCCGGTTCGAGGCCAGCCAGCAGCACCGCCGGGGCCTGTTCCAGCCGCTCGTACGTCACCCCGTCGCCGGCCACGTCCACCCCGCGCCCGGCGACCGCCGCGGCCAGGAAGTCCGCCTCCTCACCGGTGTGCGGGCGGGCCCGGAAGTCCACGTCGTTGGTGCCGAGCACCACCCGGGCGAACTTGGCGTAGGCGTACGCGTCCTCGACCGTCACCCGGCCGCCGGCCAGCACCCCGGTACGGGCTCCGCGCAGCCCCTCGGCCGCCCGGGCCAGCGCCTCCGGCCAGGAGGCGGGCACCAGTTCGCCGTCCTCCCGCACCAGCGGGGTGGCCAGCCGGTCCCGCAGTTGGGCGTAGCGGAAGGCGAACCGGCCCTTGTCGCAGTTCCACTCCTCGTTCACCGCCGGGTCCTCGCCCGCCAGCCGGCGCAGCACCTTGCCGCGCCGGTGGTCGGTGCGCTGGGCGCAACCCGCCGAGCAGTGCTCGCACACGCTCGGCGAGGAGACCAGGTCGAAGGGGCGCGAGCGGAAACGGTAAGCCGCCGAGGTCAGCGCGCCCACCGGGCAGATCTGGATGGTGTTCCCGGAGAAGTACGACTCGAAGTCGTCCCCCTCGCCGGTGCCGACCTGCTGCAGCGCGCCACGCTCGACCAGGTCGATGAACGGGTCCCCGGCGATCTGCTGGGAGAAGCGGGTGCAGCGCGCGCACAGCACGCAGCGCTCCCGGTCCAGCAGCACCTGGCTGCTGATCGGCACCGGCTTCTCGTAGGTGCGCTTCATGCCCTCGAAGCGGGAGTCCGCGCCGCCAGCGGACATCGCCTGGTTCTGCAGCGGGCACTCGCCGCCCTTGTCGCAGATCGGGCAGTCCAGCGGGTGGTTGATCAGCAGCAGCTCCATCACGCCGCGCTGGGCCTTCTCGGCCACCGGCGAGCTGAGCTGGGTGCGCACCACCATGCCCTCGGCGACCGGGATGGTGCAGGAGGCGACCGGCTTGCGCTGGCCCTCGATCTCGACGATGCACTGCCGGCAGGCACCGGCCGGGTCGAGCAGCGGGTGGTCGCAGAAGCGCGGGATCTGGGTGCCGATGGTCTCGGCGGCCCGGATCACCAGGGTGCCCTTGGGGACCTTCACTTCGACGCCGTCGATGGTGAGCGTGACCAGTTCGACCGCTGTGTCGGGGGCGGTTGGCTCTGTGATCGTCACGCGTGCACCTCCCTTTCCGTGGCGGACTGGTGGCCGGGGCGGGGGCCGTCGGCCCAGACGGTGGAGGCGGCCGGGTCGAACGGGCAGCGGCGCTCGGCGAGGTGCTGCTCGTACTCGGCCCGGAAGTGCTGGAGCGAGGAGACGATCGGGCTGGCCGCGCCGTCGCCCAGCGCGCAGAAGGACTTGCCGTTGATGTTGTCGGCGATGTCGAGGAGCTTCTCCAGGTCCCCGTCGACGCCCTCGCCCGCCTCGATCCGCTCGAGCAGCTGGACCAGCCAGTAGGTGCCCTCGCGGCAGGGGGTGCACTTGCCGCAGGACTCGTGGGCGTAGAACTCGGTCCAGCGGGTGACCGCCCGCACCACGCAGGTGGTCTCGTCGAAGACCTGCAGCGCCTTGGTGCCGAGCATCGAGCCGGCCGCGCCGACGCTCTCGTAGTCCAGCGGGACGTCGAGGTGCTCGTCGGTGAACATCGGGGTGGAGGAGCCGCCCGGGGTCCAGAACTTCAGCCGGTGCCCGGGGCGGATGCCGCCGCTGAGGTCCAGCAGCTGGCGCAGGGTGACGCCGAGCGGAGCCTCGTACTGGCCGGGGTTGGTGACGTGACCGGAGAGCGAGTAGAGCGTGAAACCGGGGGACTTCTCGGTGCCCAGGCTCTTGAACCACTCCTTGCCCCGGGCCAGGATCGGCGGCACCGAGGCGATCGATTCGACGTTGTTGACCACCGTCGGGCAGGCGTACAGGCCGGCGATCGCCGGGAACGGCGGCCGCAGCCTCGGCTGGCCGCGGCGGCCCTCCAGCGAGTCCAGCAGCGCCGTCTCCTCGCCGCAGATGTACGCGCCGGCGCCGGCGTGCACGGTGATGTCGAGGTCCACGCCGGAGCCGAGGATGTTCCGGCCCAGCAGCCCGGCCTGGTACGCCTCGGCAACGGCCGCGTGCAGCCGGCGCAGCACCGGGACGACCTCGCCGCGCAGGTAGATGAACGCGTGGTCGCAGCGGATCGCGTAGGAGGCGATGACCATGCCCTCGATCAGCGCGTGCGGGTTGGCGAACAGCAGCGGGATGTCCTTGCAGGTGCCCGGTTCGGACTCGTCCGCGTTGACCACCAGGTAGTGCGGCTTGCCGTCGTTCTGCGGGATGAACTGCCACTTCATCCCGGTGGGGAAGCCGGCGCCGCCGCGGCCGCGCAGGCCGGCGTCCTTGACCAGGGCGATCACGTCGTCCGGGGGCATCGCCAGGGCCGCCTTGAGGCCCTCGTAGCCCTGGTGGCGACGGTAGGTGGCGAGCGTCCAGGGGTGGCTGTCGTCCCAGGAGGCGGACAGGACGGGGGTGAGCAGCTTCTCGGCCGGCTCGGCGGAGGTCATCACGCTTCGGTCCCTTCCTGGCCGGGCTCCTCGTGGCGCGGGGAGACCACCTTGGTGCCGCCGGTGCCGGGCAGGGCCTCGCCCCTGGACAGGCGCAGCCCGGCCAGTGAGGGGGCGCCGCCGGCGCCGGACTCGTCGTTGGCGCCGGGGCGCTCGTCGGGGAAGCCGGCCAGGATCCGGGCGGTCTCCTTGAAGCCGCACAGCCGGGCACCGCGGGTGGGCCGCACCTCGCGGCCTGCCCGCAGGTCGTCGACCAGCTGCTTGGCGCTCTCCGGTGTCTGGTTGTCGAAGAACTCCCAGTTGACCATCACCACGGGGGCGTAGTCGCAGGCCGCGTTGCACTCGATGTGCTCGATCGAGACCTCGCCGTCCTCGGTGGTCTCGTTGTTGCGGATGCCCAGGTGCTGCTGGAGCTCGGCGAAGATCTGGTCGCCGCCGAGCACCGCGCACAGGGTGTTGGTGCAGACCCCGACGTGGTACGTCCCGGCCGGGCGCCGCCGGTACATGGTGTAGAAGGTGGCGACGGCGGTGACCTCGGCGGTGGTGAGGTCCAACTGCTCGGCGCAGAACCGGATCCCGGTCGGGCTGACGAAGCCCTCCTCGGCCTGGACCAGGTGCAGCAGCGGCAGCAGCGCCGAGCGGGCCTGCGGGTAGCGGCCGATCAGCTCGGCGGCGTCGGCGGCCAGCCGGGTGCGCACCTCCTCGGGGTACGGCGGGGCCGGCAGCGCCGGCAGTCCGAGTTCGACGTTGGTCACCGGTCCACGCCTCCCATCACCGGGTCGATCCCGGCCACCGCGACGATCACGTCGGCCACCTGGCCGCCCTCGCACATCGCCGCCATCGTCTGCAGATTGGTGAACGACGGATCCCGGAAGTGGACCCGGTACGGGCGCGTCCCGCCGTCGCTGACCACGTGCACGCCCAGCTCGCCCTTGGGCGACTCGACCGCCGCGTACGCCTGGCCGACCGGGACCCGGAAGCCCTCGGTGACCAGCTTGAAGTGGTGGATCAGGGCCTCCATCGAGGTGCCCATGATCTTGCGGATGTGGTCGAGCGAGTTGCCCAGGCCGTCGGGACCGAGGGCGAGTTGGGCGGGCCAGGCGATCTTCTTGTCGGCCACCATGACCGGGCCCGGGCGCAGCCGGTCCAGGCACTGCTCGACGATCCGCAATGACTGCTTCATCTCCTCCAGGCGGATCAGGAAGCGGCCGTAGGAGTCGGCGCTGTCCGCCGTGGCGACCTCGAACTCGTAGTTCTCGTAGCCGCAGTACGGGTCGGTCTTGCGCAGGTCGTGCGGCAGGCCGGTGGCGCGCAGGATCGGGCCGGTGGCGCCGAGGGCCAGGCAGCCGGGCAGGTCCAGGAAGCCGACGTCGACCAGGCGGGCCTTGAACACCGGGTTGCCGGTGGCGAGTTTGTCGTACTCGTGCATCCGGGAGCGGAAGACCTTGACCGCCTCGCGGATCTGGTCGACGGCGCCGGGCGGCAGGTCCTGGGCGAGGCCGCCGGGGCGCACGTACGCGTGGTTCATGCGCAGGCCGGTGACCAGCTCGAAGACGTCCAGGATCAGTTCGCGGTCCCGGAAGCCGTAGATCATCAGGGTGGTGGAGCCGATCTCCATGCCGCCGGTGGCCAGGCAGACCAGGTGCGAGGCGATCCGGTTGAGCTCCATCATCATCACCCGGATGACGTCGGCCCGCTCCGGGATGTCGTCGGTGATGCCGAGCAGCTTCTCGACCGCCAGGCAGTAGGCGGTCTCGTTGAACAGCGGGGTCAGGTAGTCCATGCGGGTCACGAAGGTGGTGCCCTGGACCCAGCTGCGGAACTCCATGTTCTTCTCGATGCCGGTGTGGAGGTAGCCGATGCCGCAGCGGGCCTCCTTCACCGTCTCGCCGTCGATCTCCAGGATCAGCCGCAGCACGCCGTGGGTGGACGGGTGCTGGGGGCCCATGTTGACGATGATGCGTTCGTCGTCGGCCCGGCCGACCGCCTCGACCACCTCGCCCCAGTCGCCGCCGGTGACGGTGAAGACCCGGCCTTCGGTGGTCTCGCGGGCCTGCGCTTCCTCGGTCTCGCCGTGGGTCTCGCCGCGGGGCTCGCCGTGGGTCTCTTCGTAGTGCTGAGTGTTCATCAGCTGTACGACCTCCGCTGGTCGGGTGCCGGGATCTGGGCGCCCTTGTACTCGACGGGGATGCCGCCGAGCGGGTAGTCCTTGCGCTGCGGGTGGCCCAGCCAGTCGTCCGGCATCATGATCCGGGTGAGCGCCGGGTGGCCGTCGAAGACCAGGCCGAAGAAGTCGTAGGCCTCGCGCTCGTGCCAGTCGTTGGTCGGGTAGACGCTCACCACGGAGGGGATCCGGGGGTCGGCGTCCGGCGCGGTGACCTCCAGCCGGATCAGCCGGCCGTGGGTGATCGAGCGCAGGTGGTAGACCGCGTGCAGCTCGCGGCCCTTGTCGCCGGGGTAGTGCACGCCGCTGACGCCCAGGCACAGTTCGAAGCGCAGCGCCGGGTCGTCGCGCAGGATGCGGACGGTCCTCAGCAGGTGGTCGCGCTCGATGTGGAAGGTGAGTTCGCCGCGGTCGACCACGGTCTTCCCGATCACCTCGGCCGGGTCGAGGCCCTGCTCCTCCAGGGCACCCTCCAGCTCGTCGGCGACCTCGTCGAACCAGCCGCCGTACGGGCGTTCGCTCGGGCCGGGCAGCACGACGGGGGCGGCCAGGCCGCCGAAGCCGGACGTGTCGCCGCTGCCCTGGGCGCCGAACATGCCCTGGCGGCGGCCGACCACCTCGACCGGGAGTTCGCGGACCGGCCGCTCGCGGCGGGTCTCGGGTACCTGCTCGCTCATCGCAGCTGCCCCCGCATCTCGCTGATCGGGGTGGCCTTGAGGGCGAGGGCCTCGCCGAGTTCCTCGGCGCGGCGTCGGTTCACGCCCAGCGGCTCGTGCTGGATCTTGTCGTGCAGCTTCAGGATGGCGTCCATCAGCATCTCCGGGCGGGGCGGGCAGCCGGGCAGGTAGATGTCCACCGGGACGATGTGGTCGACGCCCTGGACGATCGCGTAGTTGTTGAACATCCCGCCGGAGGAGGCGCAGACGCCCATCGAGATGACCCACTTGGGGTTGGCCATCTGGTCGTACACCTGGCGTAGCACCGGGGCCATCTTCTGACTCACCCGGCCCGCGACGATCATCAGATCGGCCTGCCGGGGGGAGCCCCGGAAGACCTCCATGCCGAACCGGGCCAGGTCGTAGCGGCCGGCGCCGGTGGTCATCATCTCGATCGCGCAGCAGGCCAGACCGAAGGTGGCCGGGAAGAGTGACGCCTTGCGCACCCAGCCGGCGGCCGTCTCCACGGTCGTGAGCAGAAAGCCGCTCGGCAGCTTCTCCTCGATTCCCATCAGATCCCTCTCAATGCCCTCAAGTCGTCTGGAAGGTCGGTCGGTTCCGGCTTGTCCGCTCGTTCACAAGCGGTCGCGCGCCGGTCGACGGGTGGGGCGACCACCCCGCGCTCAGTCCCACTCCAGGCCGCCGCGGCGCCACACGTAGGCGTACGCGACGAAGACGGTGGCGATGAACAGGAGCATCTCGACCAGCCCGAAGATCCCCAGGGCGTCGAAGGTCACCGCCCAGGGGTAAAGGAAGACGATCTCGATGTCGAAGACGATGAAGAGCATCGCCGTCAGGTAGTACTTGATCGGGAACCGACCGCCGCCCACGGGCTGCGGGGTCGGCTCGATGCCGCACTCGTACGCCTCCAACTTGGCCCGGTTGTAGCGCTTGGGGCCGGTGAGTGAGGCCATCACGACGGAGCCGACCGCGAACGCCGCCGCGATGGCACCGAGTACGAGGATCGGCGCGTAGGCATTCATAGCCCCCGCTCCCTCCGTCCAGTCGTCCTTGACTGCAGATCGGAACCGGCAGGTCACGCTGAGGTGAACCCGCGCTCCAGTTCCCGAGATCCACCTCATGTGAGGCAGTTCACAAAGCCTTGGAGTGAGCGCATCCTATGCCCGTCGGCTTGTGATCTGCGACACGCAGTTCATCGTCATCTTTGTGATCTACGACACCATGTGAATGGTGGCGAATGCGAACATGCCCAGAGTTGTCGACGCAAAGGAGTCAAATGGTCACAACCAGTCGCATTCACCTTTGAAGTGGCTGGTCAGCGGCACGTTCCTATATCAACTATGCGCCGCGCAAAGCAAATTTCGGGGCGCCATGTTGACGTGTTATAGCGGCTCACTCGCAGGGGTGGCGGAGGCTTGAACGTCCGCTTGACCCTTCGTTCACAAGCGCGCGAGTCGGCGTCGGGTGGGGTCGCCCCGTCGGCCCTCCGCCACCTCCTCCTCCACTCACGGCGCCCGGCGCCCGGGCACGCCGGCGCCGGGGGGCGGGGGAGGGCGCCGGGGGGAGGGCGCCGGGGGGAGGGCGCCGGGCGCCGGGAGGGTCGGGCGCCGGGGGGCGGGGGTTGGCGCCGCCCACGTGCCGCTCGTGCTTGCACATACCGCCGATCCCTGCGCGTGCCCGTGGCGGGGTCGGGGCGGAGGCAGCTCTCGTGCGGCCCCTGCCCCCGGGGCCGCCCCCTCGCCCCGTGGGCCGTGGCCCAGCTACCGGCTGCCGGCCGACTGCTCCCAGATCCAGGCTGCGATGCCCACCCGGTTACGGGCTCCGATCTTGCGCTGGATGTTCGCGAGGTGGTTCTTCACCGTCCCCGGTGAGATGAACAGCCCTGCGCCGATCTCGGCGTTGGTCGCGCCGTCTGCCACCAGCTCGGCGATCTCCTTTTCTCTCGCGGTCAGTTCCTCCGTCGGCCCGGCCGCCGGCTGCTGCGTCGCCACAGCCGTCTTGGCGCCCGGCCCGGGCTTCGGCTCCGCCTCCGGAAGTGCCATGTGCTTCAGGAGCCGGACGGTGACCTGCGGACTGATCAACGCGTCCCCGGCCATCGCCGCCCGGACCGCCTCGATCAGCAGCACCGGCCCGGAGCGCTTCAGCAGGAACCCGGCCGCTCCGTGCCGCAGTGCCGTGTGCACGTACTCGTCCAGGTCGAAGGTGGTCACCACGATCACCTTGCACTGGTCGGCCAACTGCCGCGTGACTTCCAGACCGTCGAGCTTCGGCATCCGGATGTCCGCGAGCACCACGTCCGGCCGCAGCCTCCTTGCCTCCTCCACCGCTGCGGCGCCGTCCGCCGCCTCCGCCACCACCACCATGTCCGGCTGCACGTCCAGGATCATCCGGAACGCGCTGCGGATGTCCGCCTGGTCGTCCGCGATCAGGATCCGAATCGGCCCTGTGCCACTGCCCACGCCCTGCACCTCCCCGTTACCGACCCGCGTCGGCTTCTACGATCGCGCCGGCCCTGCGCCGGACTCCTCCAGCGGAAGCACCGCCGTCACCCGCCAGGCCTCCCGCTCGTGCGGGCCGGCTTCCAGCGAACCGCCGAGGGCCTCCACCCGGGCCGCCAGCCCCGGCAGCCCGCTGCCACCGCCCCGACGCGGCAACCCCGCCGGGCCCGGTGCGCGACCGTCGTTGGTCACCGTCAGCTCCAGCAGTCCGCCACTGCGGCGGGCCCGGACCTCGACCGCCTGTGCGGCCGGAGCGTGCCGCCGGACATTGGTCAGGGACTCGACCACGACTCGGTGGACGGTGCCCTCCACCTCGCGCGGCACCGGCCCCTCCGGCAGCTCCAACCGGACTTTGGCGCCACCCGTCGCGGTGAACTGCTCTGCCACCTCGACGAGTTCGGCAAGCCCGGGCTGCGGAGCCCGGCTGCCGCCGTCCGCGCTGCGCAGCAGCTGTACCGTCCGGTCCAGCGAGGCCAGCGCCCGTTGCCCGGCCTGCTCTATTCGCTGGAACATCTCGGCCGCCCGATCCGGATCGATCCCGGCCAGGTACGCCCCCGCCTGAGCCTGGGCGACCATTCCGCTGACATCGTGCGCCACGAAGTCGTGCAGGTCGTGGGCCAGTTCGATCCGCTGCGCGCGCCTGGCCTCGACCACCGCCTTGTTGCGCCCCTCGTCCAAGCCCCGCAGGTAGAGCCCGATCAGAACGGCCGGCAGGGAGAGCGTCGAGCCGAACCCGAAGACCGTGAGCGTGTCCCCGGGCCCTTCGACGGACGTGAACCGGGACAGCCAGAGGGCGACCGCCCCGCACGCCGTCCAGGCCGCCGCCGCGCACCGCGGGCCGTCCTCGGCGCGCAGGCTGATGACCACCGACAGCAACAGAACGGCCAGTTCGACCAGGCCCAACAGCCCGGCCCAGCGATCTGCCTCCACCCAACGGCCGAGGAACCAGACGGCGACTGTGACCACGACCGACGCCGCCCCGAGCGCCATGGTCACGGCCGCCGCCCCGTACCGCCCCCGCGTCACCCAGGCCGGCAGCGCCAGGACCAGGACAACCCCGGACAGGATCTGAGTCATCGTCACCGCCTTTCCTCGACTCTTCGAATGCCGTCACATTACGGCACCGCCGGGTCGGCTCGCCTGTGCCGATCGGCATATATCAAAGGCCGGTTGAGCAGGAGGAACAGCCCGATCGGCATCTGCCGCGAACCCCTGGCCGGCCTCCAGTCTTGAGTCATCGCACCGGCCACGGAGGCCGGATCCGAAGGGAGTCCACCACCATGTCGAAGCTCGCGATCAACGCCCGCGACACCGCCCACCAGGCCGAGGCGACTTCCTCGGACGTCCCGCCCGCCCCGCGCTGGGCCCAACTCGCCGCCAAGGGCGCCGCCCTCACCGCCGTCCCCTCGGGGCTGTGGCGGATCGTCTTCGGCTTCGGCGTCCCGGTCGGCTTCACCGGCGCGACGGCCGCGGCGTATGGCGAGCACCAGCCGGGCTGGGGCACCGTCTACTGCGTGGCGCTGAGCGCCCTGGCCGAGACGCTGGCCTTCCTGACCCTGGGCCTGGTCCGCCCCTGGGGGCTGGTGGCGCCCCGGTGGATCCCGCTGATAGGCGGCCGCCGGGTCCAGCCGCTCGCCGCGATCGTCCCGGCCCTGCTGGGCTCGGTGATGCTCACCTTCCTCGGCATGGAGGGGCTGTTCGGCCGCTGGGCCCACAACCTGGCCGAGCCGGATTCGCCGCGCGGCTTCGCCGCCGTCGTGATGACGCTCGCCTACCTGCCCCTGGTCGCCTGGGGCCCGCTGCTCGGCGCGGTCACCATCGACTACGCCCGCCGGACGCTGCGGCGGCGCCGGTGACGAGGCGGCGGGTCACACCGGGGCCGGCTCCGGACTCGGTCCCACCGCGTCAGACGCACTCTCGCCCTCCCCCGTGCCCCCGACCAGGCGCGGCGCGGGGGCGGTGCGCCGACCCCACTCGGTCGCGACCAGCACCAGGGCTCCGCCGAGCAAGGCGAGCGGACCCATCCGGTTCCCGGCCACGGTGATGCCGAAGACGGCGGCCCACAGCGGCTCGGTGCCGAGCAGCAGGCTCACCCGGGACGGCGAGGTGGCCCGGACGGCCCACATCTGAACGAAGAAGGCGAACAGGGTGCAGAACAAGGACAGGTGCAGCAGCCAGGCCCACTGGCCGGCCCCGTACGAGCGTGCGACGGTCCACGGCGCGGGCCCGACCAACAGCGCGACGACGGCAAACACTCCGGTGGCCACGGCGAGTTGGACCCAAGTGACGGCGAGCATGTCGGTGTCGCGGACAGCCCGGGTGCGGGCCATCGCGAGGACGTACGCCGAGCGGACCAGGGCGGCGCCCAGCACCAGCAGGTCACCGAGCGTCGGAGGGCGCAGCCCGCCGTCGCCGGTGAGCAGGGCGACGCCGAGGACGGCCAGCCCAGCCGCCGCCAGGAAGGCCCGCGGTGGCGCGGTCCGGCCGAGGGCGCTCTCGCCGAGCGGGGTGAGCACCACCGCGAGACTGATGATCAGCCCGGCGTTGGTCGCGGAGGTGTGCACGGCGCCATAGGTCTCCAGCAGGAAGATCCCGCTGAGCACCAGCCCCAGCCCGGTGCCGCCGAGCCACTCGGCGCGGCTCAGCCTCCGCAGGGAGCGCCAGGCGACCACCCCGAGCAGTGGCAGCACCAGCCCGAACCGCAGCACGAGCATCGCCACGACCGTCCCCGGCTCGGCCACCCGCTGGACGGCGAGGAAGCTCGACCCCCACACCACCGCGACGAACAGCACCGGAAGATCACGAAGGACCGGCGAGGACGAGTCCTTGGACAGGGAGGCAGGCATGACGAGGATCCCTCCGGACGAACGGAACCGACGGGCGCGAGGACCGTACGGCGTCGGACGGACCCAGGAGCCGGGCGGAGGGCCCGGCGGCGGACAGGGCACAGCATGGAACGAGGGGGCGCCATCTTCGCGCACCGGACGGCCGGTGATCAACGCCGTTCCGGACACCGGATGGTCGGCCTGGCCCACTCCGTCAGCCGTCGAGCAGGCCGTTCGCCGCGGCGATCGCCTCGATATCGGCTGGAGTTCCGGACATGATGACGCGGACGTGCTCGGTGACGTGCTCGACCGGCCAGTCCCACCAGGCCGCGCGGAGCAGGCGCTCGATGTCGGCGTCGTCGAAGCGACGACGGATCGGGCGGGCGGGGTTGCCGCCGACGATGGTGTAGGGCTCGACGTCGGTGGTGACCATCGCGCCGGCCGCGATGATCGCGCCATCGCCGATCCGTACCCCGGGCAGCACGGTGGCCCCGAAGCCGAACCAGACGTCATTGCCGACCACCGTGTCACCCCTGCTGGGCAGGCCCGTGACGATGTCGAGGGTCCGCTCGGTCCAACTGCCGCCGAACATCGTGAAGGGGAAGGTGGAGACACCGACGGTCGGATGGGCGGCGCCGGCCATCAGAAAACGGGTGCCGGTGGCGATCGCACAGTACTTGCCGATCACCAGGCGCTCGGGGCCGTACGCGTAGAGGACGTTGCGTTCCTCGAAGCGGGTGGCTCCATCGGGGTCGTCGAAGTAGGTGTACTCACCGACCTCGATCCGCGGGTGGGCGACGAGCGGGCGTAGCAGGACGACCCGGTCGTGGCCGGCAAGCGGGTGGAGGGCGGTGGAGTCGGGGATGACGGTAGCGGGCACGCAAGCTCCTCTCGTAATGCGACTTGAGTCGCATTACGATGAGCATGGCACGAACACCACCCCACGGCAAGCCTTAACGCGACTGGAGTCGACTTTGACCGGAGCCACCCACCCCACGCCGGAGCCCCACACCCCCACCCCACGCCCGGGCGGCCGCAGCGCCCGGGTCCGGGCGGAGGTGGTCGCCGCCACCCTCGCCGAGGTCACCGAGAAGGGGTACGACAACCTCACCGTCGAGGCGGTCGCCACCCGCTCCGGCGTCCACAAGGCCACCCTCTACCGGCGCTGGGGTGGGGTCGACGGCCTGGTCGCCGACGCCCTGACGGCCTCCGCCGACCAGCCCTGGCCCCTGCCCGACACCGGAGACCTTCGAGAGGACCTCCGCCGGATCACCCAGGAGGTGTTCAGCGTCTTCACCGACCCGGAGCTCGGCCCCACGCCCACCTCGCTGATCTCCGCCGCCCAACGCTCCGACACCGGCGCGGTCGCCCTGCGCGCCTTCTTCGCGGCCCGCCACCGCCAGGCCGCCGAAGTCGCCGAACGGGCGGCCGCCCGGGGCGAGTTGCCCGCCGGAACGGACGGCGTCGAGGTGGTCCGGGCCGCCACTGCGCCGCTCTACTACCGACTGTTCGTCTCCGGCGAGCCGCTGGACGCCGACACCGCCGAGCGGGCCGCCGACGCCGCCGCCCTGGCCGCCCGTGCCGGGCTGTTCACATCCAACCCGACCATCCCGGAACAGAACTGACAAATCATCACGGCATCACAGCCCGAGGAGCCACGGCCGTCCCATCCCCTACCGCATCCCCACCCGGCCGTGGATGATTCCTCCATGACAATCCAGCCGTCCACCACCCCTCGGAAGGCCCGTCACGTGAAGCGAAAGCACTGGGCGCTGGTCACCGCCGTGACCGTCTTCCCGCTCGTCGCGAGCACCGGCACCGCCATCGCGGACGCCCCGGCGACCGGCACTGCCCCCGCCGCCGCCGGCTGCACCTACACACCGGCCGTCCCGGCCGACAACTTCAAGGGCATCCCGGTGTTCGACGCCGAGAAGGCTGCGAAGCCCTACCGCGCGACCCTGCGGACCAACCAGGGCCCGATCACCTTCGAGGCACTGACCGACAAGGCTCCCTGCACCACCTTCTCGTTCCGCTTCCTCGCCGAGCACGACTACTTCGACCGCACCCACTGCCACCGGCTCACCACCCAGCGGATCTACGTCCTGCAGTGCGGCGACCCGACCGGCACGGGCAGCGGCGGTCCGGGCTACTCGTTCCCGGACGAGAACCTGACCGGCGCCACCTACCCGGCCGGCACCGTGGCCATGGCCAACGCCGGTCCGAACACCAACGGCAGCCAGTTCTTCTTCGTCTGGAAGGACACCAAGCTCTCCCCCGCCTACACGCCCTTCGGCCGGATCACCTCGGGCCTGGACGTCCTGCAGAAGATCGCCGCCGCCGGCGAGGACGACCAGAACAGCCCGGGCGACGGCTTCCCGAGCGTCCCGGTGAACATCCGCCACGTGAACATCAGCAAGCGCTGACACCGGCACCGCGCGGCTCCCGTACGGTTGCGGTACCGACCGCACCGCAGGGGAGCAAGGGGAGCAGCACCGCATGGACAGCCGGATCTGGGAGAGCGTCGACCACCTGGTCGCGTGGCTGGACGAGCAGAGCACGCAGTCGCCGCAGGAGGAACGCCTGCTGCGACTGCTCAAGCTCTCCGAGGAGGTCGGCGAGGTCGGCGCGGCGGTGATCGGCGCCACCGGGCAGAACCCGCGCAAGGGCGTCACCCACAGCTGGGAGGACGTCCAGCACGAGCTCTGCGACGTCGTCTTCAGCGCCCTGGTCGCCCTACGGACGCTCACCCCGGACGCGGCCCGGGTGTTCGCCGAGCGCCTCGCCTACGTCGAACAGCGCTCCGCCGCCTCCCGCTCCGTCCCGGAGGCGGCGGAGACCGCGGAGCCGGCGAAGGCAGCCGAGACGGCGGAGACCGCAGGGGCGGCGAAGGCAGCCGAGACCGCCGGGCCGGACGCGCGTTAGGCGTTGGGCGCGACCCGGGTAAGGCCGTTGATCACGCGGTCCATCGCGTCGCCGCCCTGCGGGTCGGTGAGGTTGGCGAGCAGCTTGAGGGTGAAACGCATCAGCTGCGGCCGAGGCAGGCCGTGCTGGGCGGCCAGCTGCATCACCTTGGGGTTGCCGATGAGCTTCACGAAGGCGCGGCCCAGCGTGTAGTAGCCGCCGTACACGTCCTTGAGGATGCGCGGGTAGGCCTGCAGGGCGCGCTCGCGGCCGCCGACGGTGACCCGGGCCAGGGCCTGGGTGATGACCCCGGCAGCGATCTGGCCGGATTCCATCGCATAGGCGATGCCCTCGCCGTTGAACGGGTTGACCATGCCGCCCGCGTCGCCGACCAGCAGCAGGCCGCGGGTGTAGTGCGGCTGCCGGTTGAAGGCCATCGGCAGGGCGGCGCCGCGGATCGGGTCGGTCATGTTCTCGGGGGTGTAGCCCCACTCCTCCGGCATGCTCGCGCACCAGGCCTTGAGCACCTCGCGCCAGTCCAGCTCGCCGAACGCGGAGGAGGAGTTGAGGATGCCGAGGCCGACGTTGGAGGTGCCGTCGCCCATGCCGAACACCCAGCCGTAGCCGGGCAGCAGCTTGCGCTGGCCGCCGCGGGTGTCCCACAGCTCCAGCCAGGACTCCAGGTAGTCGTCGTCGTGGCGGGGCGAGTTGAAGTAGGTGCGGTAGGCGACGCCCATCGGGCGGTCCTCACGCCGGTGCAGGCCCATGGCCAACGAGAGCCGCGTGGAGTTTCCGTCGGCGGCGACCACCAGCGGGGCGCGGAAGGTGACCGGCCGCTTCTCCTCGCCGAGCTTGGCGGTGACGCCGACGATCCGCCCGGTGCGGTCGTCCAGGACCGGCCCGCTGACGTTGCAGCGCTCGTAGAGCCGGGCGCCGGCCTTCTCGGCCTGACGGGCCAGCAGCTCGTCGAAGTCGGCGCGCTTGCGGACCAGGCCGTAGTCCGGGAACGAGGACAGCTCGGGCCAGTCCAGCTCCAGCCGGACGCCGCCGCCGACGATCCGCAGACCCTTGTTGTGCAGCCAGCCGTTCTCGGTGGAGACATCAATCCCCATGTCCACCAGCTGCTTGGTGGCACGCGGGGTCAGGCCGTCGCCGCAGACCTTCTCACGCGGGAAGGCGGTCTTCTCCAGCAGCAGCACGTCCAGCCCGGCCTGGGCCAGGTAGTACGCGGTGGTGGAACCGGCCGGGCCCGCGCCGACCACGATGACGTCGGCGGTGCTCTCGACCGTGCTGTCCGGCTTCGTCAGATCGGCTGCGGTCTCGGACACGTGGACACACTCCTGGTGCTGCGGCGGGGGGGACGGCGGCTTTTGTCTTCGGCAGTCTAGTTCCGCTCACACCGCCGGAGACCCCCGCGCCCTGCCACACCCGCTAGCGCCATGCCGCGCCCGCTAGCACCCCGCCGCATCCGTCCCGCGCCCTGCCGCACCCGCTAGACGACCTTGTAGCCCCGGTGCAGCGCCACGATCCCGCCGGTGAGGTTGCGCCAGGCGACCTTCGACCAGCCGCTCTGCTGCAGCTTGGCGGCCAGCGCGGGCTGGTCGGGCCAGACCCGGATGGACTCGGCGAGGTAGACGTACGCGTCCGGGTTGCTGCTGACAGCGGTCGCGACCGGCGGCAGCGCGCGCATCAGGTACTCGGTGTAGACGGTGCGGAACGGCGTCCAGGTCGGCGTGGAGAACTCACAGATCACCACCTTGCCGCCGGGCTTGGTGACGCGCTGCATCTCGCGCAGCGCCGCCTCGGTGTCGTGGACGTTGCGCAGCGCGAAGGAGATCGTCACCGCGTCGAAGGTGTCGTCCGCGAACGGCAGCCGGGTGGCGTCGCCTGCGGTGAGCGCCAGCTCGGGGTGGCGGCGCTTGCCCTCGGCGAGCATGCCGACCGAGAAGTCGCACGGGACGACCTTGGCCCCGGCCTCGACGAAGGGCAGCGAGGAGGTGCCGGTGCCGGCCCCGAGGTCGAGCACGAGGTCCCCCGGTCCGGCGGCCACCGCCTCGGCCACCGCCCGGCGCCAGGCGCGGGCCTGGCCGAGGGAGAGCACGTCGTTGGTGAGGTCGTACTTGGCCGCGACGTCGTCGAACATGGCGGCGACTTCGTGCGGCTGCTTGTCCAGAGAGGCTCGGGTCACGAACCCATTGTTCACCCTGGAACGGACACGCCGGTCAACGGGGCACACCGGGCGCCGTCCGCCGGCGTCAGTGCGACCCGCGCCGACCGCCCGCGCGCCGTCGGCGGCGGGAGCGCTTGCCGTGGGTGATCGCGGGCATCCCATCGGCCAGCGCCTCGGTGGCCAGCGCGAAGTTGGCGGCGAGCCGGCCCTGCCCGGCGCGGACCGCGACGGCCCGCCGGTGCCGCCGGATGCGCAGCACGCAGATCATGAAGAGCACCACGGCCACCGGCACGCTGAACCGGGCCAGCCCCACGCCGACCGGCTGCGGGTAGGTGTCGCCGCAGATCCGCACCGCGCCCGGGTCGTCGGCCGCGTGCTCCAGGCAGACCGCGTCGCCCAGCCTGGTGCCGTCGGCCAGCGGCAGCGCGGCCGCGGTGTGCGGCTGGCCACTCACCTTGTAGCTGACGGCGCTGTACGTGCCGCCGCCGGTCGGCAGCTGGGTGACGACGCCCTCGACTCTCACCGGGTGGGCCCCGATCCGGTCGGCCTGCTCGGCCTGGCGCCAACCGAGCAGGCACATGCCGACGGCCAGCACTGCGCTGAGCACGGCGGCGAGGTACCAACCACGGCCCAACCGCGGGGTGCGCGGCGGGGGAACGGTCGCGGTTCGCATGGTTCCTGTCCTGGCTTGCCTCCGGGGCCTGGGACACGGCCCCGCCGCCCGCGGGCACGGGCGGTGGTGTGGTGAGGGTACGGAGTGAGCTGTCCGGGATCGTATCCGCTGGCGGGCCCTCAGGTCACGGCGAAGGGGGAATCACCCCCCAGGGTGGACACCAGAGTTCGGCCGCACACGAAGGAAGTCCCGTGCGCGGCAAGGCAATCCGCCTGCTGACGAGTACGTCACACCGGCCCGCGGCCACAGCGGCCTCAGCGGCCTCAGCGCCGCCGGTACACCAACCGCCCGCCCAGCACGGTCGCCAGGGCGCCACCCGGCAGCGGCCCGGAGTTCCCCTCGTCGTCGACCGCGAACACCGCGAAGTCGGCCCGGCCACCGGCCGCCAGCCGCCCGTGCACGGCCCGCGCCAACGGCAGCACCGCCAGCGGGTCCAGCGGCCCCGCCCCGGACTCCACCGACCCCGCCCCGGACTCCGCCGACCCCGCCCCGGACTCCACCGGCCCCCGCAGCGCCACCAGCCCCGGCAGCACCACGAGCCCCGAACGCGCCACCGCCGTCCGCACCGAGGCCCGCTCGAAGGGCCCGGCCACCGCCGTCACCCCGAAGCCGAGCATCCGCTGCAGCCCCCGCCGGGCACTCGCCCCGAAGCGGGTCTCGTCGGCGCAGCCCACCAGTTCGTCCGTGAGCGGCTCGGAGCCGATCCCCTCCCGCGGATCCGGGTGGTAGTCCCGCTCCAGCGCCCGCTGTCCGTACGGGTTGCGCAGCCCGGGCGTGAGCACCGCCGGGCCCCAGTCCCGCACCCGCGCCGCCGGGTGCTTGGCCGCCAGCTCCGGGTACGGCCCGACGGCCTCGACCCGCTCGCCGCGCACCACCACCGCCCCGTCGGCGAAGGACGGGGCGGTGGGATCGGCCGGGTCGGGCAGCACGAGGGCCGCCCGGTGGAGGGTCAGCACCGGTGCGGGCTCAGTTGTCCAGGATCTTCAGCTCGGGGTGCGCGGTGCCGCCCTCGATCGCCGTGGAGGCGATGTGCGAGGCGACCCGCGGGTCGACCGGGTCGTTCGCCGGGTCGTCCAGCACCCGCAGGTGCTCGTACGTGGTCGAGCGCTGCGCCGGGACGCGGTCGGCGGCCCGGATCAGGTGGATCAGCTCGGTGAGGTTGGAGCGGTGCTTGGCACCGGCCGCCGAGACGACGTTCTCCTCCAGCATGACCGAGCCGAGGTCGTCCGCGCCGTAGTGCAGCGACAGCTGGCCCGCCTCCTTGCCGGTGGTCAGCCAGGAGCCCTGGATGTGGGCGACGTTGTCGAGGAACAGGCGGGCGATCGCGATCATCCGCAGGTACTCGAAGACGGTGGCCTGGGTCGAGCCCTTCAGGTGGTTGTTCTGCGGCTGGTAGGTGTACGGGATGAACGCCCGGAACCCGCCGGTGCGGTCCTGCACCTCGCGGATCATCCGCAGGTGCTCGATCCGCTCGGCGTTGGTCTCGCCGGTGCCCATCAGCATGGTGGAGGTGGACTCCACGCCGAGGCCGTGGGCGATCTCCATGATCTCCAGCCAGCGCTCGCCCGACTCCTTCAGCGGGGCGATCGCCTTGCGCGGCCGCTCCGGCAGCAGCTCGGCGCCGGCGCCCGCGAAGGAGTCCAGGCCGGCCTTGTGGATCCGGGTGATCGCCTCCTCGACGGAGACGCCCGAGATCCGGGACATGTGCTCGACCTCGGAGGCGCCCAGCGAGTGGATCACCAGCTGCGGGAACTCCGCCTTGATCGCCGAGAACGCGCGCTCGTAGTACTCCACGCCGTAGTCCGGGTGGTGGCCGCCCTGGAACATGATCTGGGTGCCGCCCAGCTCGACCGTCTCGGCGCAGCGGCGCAGGATCTCGTCGAGTTCGCGGGACCAGCCCTTGTCGCTCTTCGGCGGCACGTAGAAGGCGCAGAACTTGCACGCCGTCACGCAGACGTTGGTGTAGTTGATGTTGCGCTCGATGATGTACGTCGCGATGTGCTCGGTACCGGCGTAGCGGCGGCGGCGCACCGCGTCGGCGGCGGAGCCGAGCGCGTGCAGCGGCGCCGAGCGGTACAGCTCCAGCGCCTCCTCCGGAGTGATCCGGCCGCCGGCGGCGGCCCGGTCGAGCACGGCCTGCAGGTCGGTGCTGGACGCATCGAGGGTGGTCGCTGCGAGCTCGGTCACCTGGCGGCCTTCTCTCTCTCAAGTGCTACTCGGGTACGGCCGAACCAGCCTACGCCAGGCGTTTCGGGCACTCTCAGCCCGCCGCCCCGTTCACCTTGCGCATCGTCCCGACCGGGTTCCCGGCCGCCGGGTCGGCGGAACTGAACCTGATCGTCCCGTCGGCTTGCAGGGTGAGCGTCTCCGCGTTGGCGCCGCCGGTGCAGGCGCCGGGGATCGAGGCGTGCACCAGCCGGGACTGGAACACCAGCTTGGTATCGGAGACCGACCTGAGCGTCCAGGCGCCCTCGCAGCTGATCGAGATCAGCCCGGAGAGGGCGTTGCGGCTGCTGGTGCTCTCCTGGCCGATCGCGGCCGGGCGGACGGTGAGTGTGGTGGTGCCGCCGGGCAGGCCCTTGTCGGTGACCATGTCCCCGCTCCAGGTGCCCAGGAAGGCGGCCGGCACCGCGTTCGGCCCGCCCGTCGCGGGCGCCGGGGAGGACGCGGAGGCGGACGGCGCCACTGACGGGGACGCCGACGGGGTGTCCGTCCCGCCCGGCACGAAGGCCCCCGGCGAGGCGATCGCGTCGCTCGGATCGACGGACGGAACCGGCAGCGGGCCCACGGCCGGCACCACCGGCTCGTCGCGGTGCAGCCCCTCGTACAGCCCGTACCCCACGCCCGCGAGCACTGCGGCCGTCAGCACCGCCGCCGTCGTGAGTCCGGCCCTCCGCCGCCACCACGGCTCGGCGGGCGTCATGGACGGCCCGAAACCCCCGGGCGGGTAGACGCACGGGGGCAAGGTCGGAGTCCGCACCACCTCGGCCCCGCCCTCGTCCTCGGCCGCCTCCGATGCGGCCACGGCCGCGGCCGCTTCCGCCGGCTCCTCCTGCTCGTCCTCCAGGTCCAGCAGCCGCACCGCGCTGCGCCCCACCCCCGCCGCCAGCGCCGGCGGCAGGAAGCCCCAGAGCCGGGCGGTGCCCACGCCGTCCGGGTCCAGTCGGGCCGCCAGCTGCTGCGGGGTGGGCCGGGCGGCCGGGTCCTTGGCCAGGCAGTCGAGGACGATCGCCCGCAGCGGCTCGGCCAGCCCGGCGACGTCCGGCTCCTCGTGCAGCACCCGGTAGAGCAGGACGGCCGCGCTGACCCCCTCGCCGAAGGGGTGCACGCCGGTGGCGGCGAAGGCCAGGACGGCGCCCAGCGAGAAGACGTCCCCGGCCGGTCCGACCGGCCGCCCGTTCGCCTGCTCCGGCGCCATGAAGCCCGGCGAGCCGACCACATAACCGGATCGGGTGAACCCGCTGGTCGCGTCCAGCGCCCGGGCGATCCCGAAGTCGATCAGCCGTGGCCCGTCCAGGGTCAGCAGTACGTTGGACGGCTTGACGTCGCGGTGCACCAGGCCGAGCCCGTGCACATGGACGAGCGCCTCGGCGAGCCCGACCCCGAGCGCGCGGACGGCCGGCTCGGGCAGCGGCCCGTACTCCTGGACGGCGACGGTGAGCGCGGGGCCCGCCACGTAGCCGGTGGCGACCCAGGGCTGCTCGCCCTCGGTGTCGGCGTCCAGCACGGGCGCCGTCCAGCTGCCGCCGACCCGCCGGGCGGCGGCCACCTCCTGCCGGAACCGGGCGCGGAACTCGGCGTCGTCCGCCAGCTCCGAGCGCACCACCTTGACGGCCACGGTCCGCCCGCCGGCCGTCCGGCCGAGGTAGACCCGGCCCATCCCGCCCGAACCGAGCCGCCGCAGCAGCCGGTAGGCGCCCACCTGGCGCGGGTCGTCCGACCCCAGTGCCCGCATGCCCGCACGCTCCCCTCGCACTCGCACGCACGGCCCCGGGCGGGTGCCCGGCCGCGTACGCCGCTTCCGGGGCGCCTCCCGCGGGGCCACCCGCCGGACGCGCCTCGGGAGCAGACCGTACCGGGCCGGGCCGACCCCCGGGGGTGCGGCCCGCCTCCCGGGGCCCGGGGAGCTACTCCCCGACCGGCAGAGCCACCGGCTCCAGCAGTTGCACCGCCACGTCCGGCGTGAAGCCGCTGTCGTGCGCGACCCGCCGGGCGAACTCGGCGACCCCGGCCAGCTGCCGCTCGCCGAGCGAAAAGTCCAGCGCCTCGCTGAAGTACCGCTCCAGCACGTCCGGCCCGAAGGCCTCCCAGCGGGCGGCCTGCTCGGCGACCTTGGCGGCCTCCACCAGCGACAGGTCGCGGGACTCCAGGAAGGCCCGGTGGACGGCCGCGGTCAGCTCGGGGCAGCGCTCGGCGAACTCCCGGCGCACCGCCCAGACCGCGAAGACGAACGGCAGGCCGGTCCACGCCTTCCACAAGGCGCCCAGGTCGTGGACGGTCAGCCCGAGGTCGGCGGCCTGCCCGAGGTAGGCGCGCAGCGCCGGGTCGCCGATCAGGACGGCGGCGTCGGCCTCGGCCAGCATCGCGCTGAGGTCGGGCGGACAGCTGAAGTAGTCCGGACGGACGCCCTCGCGCTCCTCCAGGAGCAGCCGGGCCAGCCGGACGGAGGTGCGGCTGGTGGAGCCGAGGGCGACCCGGCGGCCGTCGAGGTCGGCGAGCGGCACCTTGCTCACGATCAGGCAGGACATCACCGGGCCGTCGCTGCCGACCGCGATGTCGGGCAGGACCAGCAGGTCAGCGGCGTTGCGAAGGTACTCCACGCAGGTGATCGGCCCGATGTCCAGGGAACCCCCGACGAGCTGGTCGCTCAGCTTCTCCGGGGTGTCCTTGGTGAGGTCGAGATCGAGCAGATTGCCGGTCCTGGCGAGACCCCAGTAGAGGGGAACGCAGTTCAGGAACTGAATATGGCCGACCCGCGGCCTGACCGGCGTGTTCTCCTGGGGCTCCCGCGTTTGCGCGTCCGCTGCCACTGCGCCGCTCCCTTGCTGTTCGTGCGCTTCCCCGCAGCGTATGCCCGCTGTTCACGACGGCTCGCACCGGCCACCCGACACGCGCACGCGCGCCCTCAACAGGCCTTCGCACGCCCGCTCGCAGCCCTCACGACACGCCCCGTCCGCACAGCAAGCGACCCCTGGTCGTCACAGCGACCGCATGCTAGCGTTGCCCTCAGTTGCAGTTTGATTCCCCTTGCAGTACTTGAAGCCTGCGGAGCATGTAACCGCAGGCTTTTTGTAGTTTTTCAGCAATATCGAAAAACTTCGGACTCGTCCGGAGGCAGGGCGATCAGCGCAGCGGACCGGGTGCCACACGGTGTGGCCCCCGACACGCATCGCAAGGAGAACGGCATGGCTCAGGGAACCGTCAAGTGGTTCAACGCTGAGAAGGGCTTCGGTTTCATCGCCCAGGATGGCGGCGGCCCCGACGTCTTCGTCCACTACTCCGCCATCAACGCGAACGGCTTCCGTTCGCTGGAGGAGAACCAGACGGTCACCTTCGACGTCACCCAGGGCCCGAAGGGTCCGCAGGCGGAGAACGTCACCGCTGTCTGAGCATCCTCTGATGTTCTGATCGCTCGGGACCCCTACGGGTCCGCCGACGGCTCCCGACAGCCGTCACCATGAGCACAAGAGCAACACCCAAGGGGGCCTGCCCATCGCGGCGGGCCCCCTGCCTTTTCCCCGCGCCGTCCCCTGCCGGGAGAGCACGGCGAAGGGCCTGCCCCCACACCTTCCGGTGCGGGGGCAGGCCCTTTCGTACGACTGCGGTCAGGCCGCGACCGGAGCCTTCGCGCCGGCCTGCGCCGGGGCGACGGCCGACGGCGCGTCCTCCCCGTACAGGTCACCGGACGGGTTGTTGTACGCGTCGGTGTCCAGGATCATCTCCCGCGCCGCGACCAGCACCGGCACCAGCGCCTGACCGGCGACGTTGGCAACTGGTGGCGCATTGGTACTGGTCAGAGAGTCCCACGTCGGCCTCGCGGAAAGGTCCGCGAGAACGAAGGTCGCGAGGCCGAGCCGACCGCGACAACGGAGCCGGGCGAGCCCGGCGGCGCGGGAACCGGTACCCCTGGCGACCTTTGTCCGGAATCAGAAGGTGGCGAAGGTCGACTCGATAGGGTTGGTGGCCTGCGGGCACCGGTTACTTGGCGAGGGTCTCCAGGTGCATGTCGCCGTTGGGCATGCCGACTGCGGAGACGGCGTTGACCGAGCCGCCGCCGTCGGCGACCTGGGCGCCCTGCCAGGAGCCGTTCGCGTAGCGGACGTTGTCGTAGACCACGCCACCGTTGAGGGTCACCAGGTGCATGTCGCCGTTGGGCAGGGCCGCAACGGAGATGGCGCCGGCGCGACCGCCGCCGTCGGAGATCTGGGCGCCCTGCCAGGTGCCGTTGGCGAAGCGGACGTTGTCGTACACGACGCCGCCGTTCAGGGTCTCCAGGTGCATGTCGCCGTTGGGCATGCCGACCGCCGCCATCGAGGTGACGTGCCCGCCGCCGTCCGCGATCTGCGCGCCCTGCCAGGTGCCGTTGGCGAAGCGGACGTTGTCGTACACGACGCCGCCGTTCAGGGTCTCCAGGTGCATGTCGCCGTTGGGCAGCGCGGCGACCGCGATGGCGCCGACCGAGCCGCCGCCGTCGGCGAGGGCCGCGCCCTGCCAGGTGCCGTTGGCGAAGCGAATGTTGTCGAAGACGAGGCCGCCGGTGCGGGTCACCAGGTGCATGTCGCCGTTGGGCATGCCGACCGCCGCGATCTGGTCGACCTTGCCGCCGCCGTCGGCGAGGGCCGCGCCCTGCCAGGTGCCGTTGGCGAAGCGGACGTTGTCGTACACCGAACCGTTGACGAGGGTGACGACGTGGGTGTCGCCGTTGGGCAGCGACGCCGTGGCGACCTGGGACACGTCGGCGCCGCCGTCGGCGAGGGCGGCGCCCTGCCAGGTGCCGTTGGCGAAGCGGATGTTGTCGTACACGTGGTTGGGCTGGGCCGGGGCGGGCGCCGGGGTAGGGGCGGGGTACGGGTTGGTGTGGTCGGTGGCGAGGCCGGTGCCCGGCGCGCACGTCCAGGCGCCGGCGCCCTGGTCGGCGAGGATCTTCTCCGCGATGAGGATCTGCTCCTGCTTGGCGGCCAGGTCCGGGCGGGGCGCGTAGTTGAGACCACCGTAGTAGCGCCAGTTGTAGAGGCTGATCTGGAGGCCACCGTAGTAGCCGTTGTTGGTGTTGATGTTCCAGTTGCCGCTGCTCTCGCACGCCGCGACCTTGTCCCAGGTGGCGACCGAGGCGGCCGAGGCCTCTGTCGGGGCGAGTAGTGGTGCGGAAAGTGCTATCAGCACTGCGGCGGAGGCTGTCCGGCGGAGAACGGAGGTCTTCAGAGCGCGTGCAGGCATGATGGGGCTCCTGGGAATCGGTGGATGAGAGAAGCGCTGCATGGGCGGCAGCAGCTCGGCTTGACCAGCCGGACGGTTGGGGGCAGTGCGGACCGGGACGGCTGCCCTGCAGGAGCAGCCGGGTTGGGTACCGCGGACCGGGTGGGGCGGCGGGTCAGCCCCAGATCATGTTGTCGGCCGGGGCGGCGAGGGCGAGGGTGGCGACCGCGGTGGCCTGGGCGATGGTGGTGCGGAACATTTCGATGTCCTCTTCGGATACGACGAAGTGATGGGAGTCCGGGGGTCGCGTCCCGCGGTTGACGCTTCCTCTGGTTTTCCGTCCAGGCGGTGTTTCCTGCCGGTGATCATTAGCTTCGCCGCTGGTCAGGCGGGGTGGAAGGGTTCTCAGGTGGACGGAAGCGGCCCTGGACCGTTCCGGCCAGGGATGCCGGAAGAGGGCAGCCGGCGGTGGCCTTGAGGGGGGAGAGCCCCCGCCCAGTGGGCGGGGGCTCTCGGTGTGCGGGGCCGGTCGGTGCGGGTCAGCGGCCGCCGGTGACCAGGATCTGGGCGGAGCCGTCCGGCATGCCGGCGATTCCCACGCGCAGGGCGTTGAAGGTGCTGGCGCCGTACGCGCCGGCGATCGCGTTGAACGGGGTCCAGGTGCCGTCCGCGTAGCGGGCGCGGTGGTACACGTTGCCGTCGTTGCCGATGGCCAGGATCTGAGCGGAGCCGTCGGGGGTGATGGTGATCGCGGCGTGGCTGGCCGACATGTCGGGCGTGCCGACGCCGTCGATCCCGGTGAAGCCGGTCCAGGAGCCGTCGGCGCGGCGGATCTCGTGGTAGACCTTGCCGTCTCCGCCGACCACCAGGATCTGGGCGGAGCCGTCGCGGTTGGCCGCGATGGAGACGTCGAGCGCCTGCATCGCGCCGCCCCCGTTGGTGGTGAGCGGCTGGAAGCCGCTCCAGCTGCCGTTGGCGGCACGGACGGTGTGGTAGACGGCGCCGTCGCCGCCGATCGCGAGGACCTGGGCCGAGCCGTCCGGGCCCACCGCGATCGACACCCGGCCTGCCTTCATCGGGGAGCCGTCGGCAACGGTGAGCGCCTGGAAGGGGGTCCAGGTGCCGTCCGAGTGGCGGATCGCGTGGTACAGCACGGTGTCGGCGCCGACGGCGAGCACCTGGGCGCTGTTGTCCGGACCGACCGAGATCGAGACCTGGCTGGCGGCCATCTTGTTGCCGGAGGTGTCGGTCAGGGCCCCCCACGGCTGCCAACTGCCGTTGCTGTAGCGGACGGCGTGGTAGACGTTGCCGTCCTGGCCAATGCCGACGACCTGCGAGGAGCCGTCCGGCGCGGCGGCGATGGCCTCCTCGCTGCCGTTGAACTGCGTCGCGGTGCCGACGCCGCCGAGGGCGCCGAGGCCGCTCCAGGTGCCGTCGACGTTGCGGATGCCGTGGAAGAACTGGCCCTTGGTGCTGCTGGTCGGCGCCGGGGCCGGCGCGTTGTCGACGATCTGGTCGTAGCGGAAGGCCTTGAAGCCGCGGTTGGCCATCTCGGCGCGATCCATGGTCCGGGCGCGGGTCGGGCCGGAGCGGCTGTACTCCTCGATGATGTTGGCGGTGTAGTGGGAGCTGTCCGCCCAGCCGGTGAACAGCACGGTGTGGGTGCTGATGTTGTTCAGGGCGTCGCCGGGCTGGAGGTCGTCGATGTTGATGCGGGTGGAGACGTTAGGCAGCGAGCCGGTGTTCAGGCTGTCGGTGAGCTCCCAGGCCATCGACACGAGGCCGGAGCAGTCCTGGCGGTAGCGGCCGCCGGTCTCGTTGTCGGCCCACCAGCTGTACGGGCTGTTGAGGCCGTTGCTGCTGTACGGGACGGCCTTGTTCACCCAGTCCGCGGCCCGGGCCACGGCCTGGGCGCGGGTCACCGGTCCGCCGGGGGCGGCACCGTTGCCGATCGAGCCGGTGGTGGTGGGGGTCCGCCAGCCGGCTACCACCGTGTCGGCGTGGGCCGGGAGGACGGAGAGCACGGCGGAGGCGGAGACGGCGGCGAGGGCGACGGCGAGACTGCGCGAGACGGCACGACGGGACATGGCGGTGAACCCCTATATGGTCATGGACATTACAACTCTGAGATGGCGCTGCGCGTCGCTGCGACGCGAGTGCGGCGGCGGGTGCCACCGAAGAAGAGAGCGAGGGCGGGTACTGCGTTCAGCACCCTCACGGCGCCGGCCCGGCGGGCCGTACGGCTGCCCTGCAGGAGCAGCCGGTCGGCAGGATGCCGTGGGCGGGGCGGGAGGTCAGCCCCAGATCATGTTGTCGGCCTGGGCGAGGGTGGCCGACTGGGCGGGGGCGGCCTGGGCGGCGACGGCGGGGACCAGGGCGGCGAGGGCGAGTGCGGCGACCGCGGTGGCCTTGGCGATGACAGTGCGGAACATGACGGTGTCCTCTTCGGATACGACGGAGCATGGGGAGTCCGGCGATCGCGTCCCGCGGTTGACGCTTCCTCCGGCTTGCCGTTCAGGCGGTGTTCCCTTCCGGCGATCACTAGCTTCGCCGCTGGTCAGGGCCGGTGGAAGGGTTCTCAGGTGGACGGAAGCGTCCCTGGACCGTTCCGGCCAGGGACGCCGGAAGCGGACAGTAGCCGCTCGTAGAACGGCGCGACGAGAGGTGCGGCGGCACGCTCCGTGCGCCAGCCCGCGAGTTGAGGGACCGCCGCCAGTACCCGGCCGCAGAACGCGGCGGTACGGGCCTCGGCCTCGGCGAGGGAGTCGGCGAGGAGGTAGACGCCCAGCACGGGGCCGGGAGTCGCGTCAGAGTGGACGACCACGTGCTCGATCCGGTCATCAGGCCGCACGGCGGCCAGCACGAGATCACGGGCGCCGAGCGGCAGTTGCAGCCCAGGAGAAAAGGGGCGAAGCGCGGCATGAACGAGGTACATGGATCGAGCGTGCCGACGCAGGCAATCGGTGTGTAGAGGATGGGCATGGACAAAACCGGCCCTGGCCGGAACCGTCCCGGGGGCAGTCTGGCTCGCTCCGAGTGGCCTGTGAAATGATCACGTGCGGATCGAACACGGGTTCACCACGGGGGGTGGGAATTGCTCACGGCATTGGGTCTGGACAACGCCTCGGAAGCGGTCTACCGGGCGATGCTCGCCCATCCGCAGGAGGGCGTCGCCGCCCTCGGGGCTCGGCTCGCACTGACCGACCAACAGGTCAGGCAGGCCCTGGACACCCTCAGCGCGCTGGCCCTGCTGCGCCCGTCCGCAGAGCGCGAGGCCGAACTGCGGGCCGTCTCCCCCGAGATCGGGATGGAGATCCTGATGGCCCGCCAGCAGGCCGAGCTCATCGCACAGCAGCTGCGCATCGAGGCCTCACGGGCGGCCGCCGCCCAGCTCATAGCCGACTACGCCGACCTACGGCCGGCCGCCGACCACCCCGGCGTCGAGCAACTCGTGGGCCTCGACCGGATCCGGGACCGGCTCACCACCCTCACCCGGGAGGTGCGCGAGGAGGTCATGACCTTCGCGCCCGACGGCGGGCAGAAGCCCGAGAACATCGAGTCCGCCAAACCGCTGGACCTCGACCTGCTGGGACGCGGCATCCGCATGCGCACCGTCTACCTGGACAGCGTCCGCAACAGCCCACACACCGTCGACTACGTCAACTGGCTCTCCGAACACGGCGGGCAGGTCCGCACCGTGCCCGCGCTGCCGACCCGGATGATCGTGGTCGACCGCACCACCGCCATCATCCCCGTCCACAGCGACGACACCGCCGCCGGCGCCGTCGTCCTCACCGGCCACGGCACGCTCACCGCACTGTGCGCCCTGTTCGAGACCATCTGGGCCGGTGCCCACCCGCTCGGCGCAGCCGCCCAGCTCGACGAACACGGGCTCACCGCCCAGGAACAGACCACCCTCTCCCTGCTCGCCGACGGCCACACCGACGACGCCATCGCCAAACGCCTCGGCGTATCCCCCCGCACCGCCCGCCGCATCGCCACCGACCTCATGGAACGCCTCAACGCCCGCAGCCGCTTCCAAGCCGGAGCACTGGCCGCCAAAGCAGGCTGGCTCGGGTCCTGAACCGTACCTCCGCCGGAATGCAGAAGGGCCCTCTCCCACACCGGGGAGAGGGCCCTTTCGCTGCGTTCATCAGGCCGCGGAGGCAGCCTTCGCGGAGGCCTGTGCCGGGACGGTGACCGGCTCGTCCAGCAGGTCACCCTGCGGGGTGTCGTAGGCCTCGCGGTCGATGATGCCCTCGCGAGCAGCGACGATGATCGGCGTTACAACTTGACCGGCGACGTTCGTCGCGGTGCGCATCATGTCCAGGATCGGGTCGATGGCGAGCAGCAGGCCGACGCCCTCCAGCGGCAGGCCCAGGGTGGACAGGGTCAGCGTCAGCATGACGATCGCACCGGTGAGGCCCGCGGTCGCGGCCGAGCCGACCACCGACACGAACGCGATCAGGACGTAGTCCTTGATGCCGAGCTCGATGTTGTAGACCTGGGCGACGAAGATCGCGGCGACCGCCGGGTAGACCGCGGCGCAGCCGTCCATCTTGGTGGTGGCGCCGAACGGGACGGCGAAGGAGGCGTACTCGCTGGGGACGCCGAGGCGCTCGGTGACGCGGCGGGTGACCGGCAGGGTGCCGACCGAGGAGCGCGAGACGAAGGCCAGCTGGATCGCGGGCCAGGCGCCCTTGAAGAAGTGGAGCGGGTTGAGGCCGGCGGCGAAGCGCAGCAGCAGCGAGTAGACGACGAACAGCACCAGCGCGCAGCCGACGTAGATGTCCAGGGTCAGCGTGGCGAAGGGCTTGAGCAGGTCCCAGCCGTACTTGGCGACGGACTTGCCGATCAGGCCGAGGGTGCCGAGCGGCGAGAGCCGGATGACCCACCACAGGGCGGTCTGGGTCAGCTCCAGGACGGACTCGCTGAGCTTGAGGACCGGCTCCGCCTTGGCGCCGAGCTTGATGATCGCGGCGCCGACCACGACCGCCATGAAGACGATCTGCAGCACGTTCACCTTGGCGAAGGCGTCGACGATGTTGGTCGGGAAGATCCCGGTCAGGAAGTCGATCCAGGTGCCCTTGGAGTCGAGCGCCTTGAGGCCCTCGGTCTTCAGGTTGGTGCCCTGGCCGGGGTTGGTCAGCAGGCCCAGGCCCAGACCGATGGCGACCGCGATCAGCGAGGTGATCATGAACCAGAGCAGCGTGCGGGTGGCCAGCCGGGCCGCGTTGGTGACGCCCCGCAGGTTGGCGACGCTCACCACGATCGCGGTGAACACCAGCGGCGGGACGGCCAGCTTGAGCAGCTGGACGAAGATCTTGCCGATCGTCTCCAGGGTGGTGGCCAGCCAGGAGATGTCGGCGGCACGGGCCAGGTAGCCGAGGCCGACGCCGAGCACGAGGCCGGCGACGATCTGCACCCAGAACGGCGTCTTGCGGATGCGGGCGAGCACGGACGGCGACGAGGTCGCCTCGGGCGCTGTGGACATGGGGGTGCGACTCCGGGGGAGGGCGTTGCTGACGGTGGGGTGTGGGGCGGAGGAGGCGGCACGGCACGGGGCCGGACGTGAGAGGGTCACGGACCCTGTTCGTCACAGACCCCGTTCAGGGGCGTGCCGCCGGAATACAGCTCATGGCGCGACAACGGCGCGGGCTGTCCACAGCACCGGTCAGAGCGCACGGGCGGGCGGCGCCGGGCAGCGGGCCCGGGCCGTGCATCCGCAGTGCGTCTGAGGTGGTCACGGCCGACACGTTAGCAGTAAAGGTTTGAGATGTTCAAAGTAGTTGTTTGAGATCGAGCCAGACCCCGACGCCTCGCGAGGGCGAGATCCGGACACGAACGAGGCTGACGTCCCATCAGGCGCACCCTCCGCCCGGATTGACCGGCCAGCAGTTATACGTATAACTTTGACAGCGCCCCCGCCCTCCCCTGCCCTGCCCTGACCTGACCGGAGAAGAACACCGATGGGCTACCTCGCCCTGCTTCGAGCCCCGCACGTCACCCGACTCCTGCTCGGCACCCTGCTCGGCCGCATGCCCGCCGGAATGACCGCCCTGGTGATCGCCCTCGCCCTGCGCGACGCCGGAGTCCCGTACAGCCGGATCGGACTGGCCACCGCCGCCTACGCGATCTCCGCCGCCGTCGGCGGACCGGTGCTCGGGCGGATCGTGGACCGCACCGGACAGCCCCGCGTCCTGCTCGCCTCCGCCGTGGTGGCCGGCGGCGGGTACGCGCTGCTCGCCCTCGACCCCGGCTCCCCGGTCGCCGCGCCCCTCGGCGCCGCCATAGCCGGCCTCGCCATGCCCCCGCTGGAGCCCTGCCTGCGCTCGCTCTGGCCGGACGTGGTCGAGGAGGAACAGCTCGACACCGCGTACGCCTTCGACTCCGCCTCCCAGCAGATCCTCTACGTGGCCGGACCGCTGGCCGTCGCCGGCATCGCCGGCCTGTTCAGCCCGGTCGCCGCACTCTGGGTCGCCGCCGGACTCGGACTGGCCGGCGCACTGATCGTCGCCACCGCCGCACCGGCCCGCGCCTGGCGCGCCCCCGCCCGCGAACAGTCCGCCGGACTGCTCGGACCGCTCCGCTCCCCCGGCCTGGTGCTGCTGCTGATCGGCCTGGCCGGCGCCGGCTGGGCGGTCGGCGCGCAGAACGTGCTCTTCATCGCCTACGCCGAACAGCACACCGGCGAACTGCCGGGCGGCGGCGGCACCCTGCTGGCACTGGCCGCCCTCGGCGGCCTGCTCGGCGCGCTCGCCTACGGCGTGATCGACTGGCGCCGGACCACCGCGACCCGCACCTGGATGATGGCCCTCGCGATGGCCGCCTCCTACCTCCCGCTGGTGACACTGCCCGGCCCGTACCCGATGGCCGCCCTGGCCTTCCTCTCCGGGATCGTGCTCGCCCCGCTGCTCGCGGCCGCCTTCGTCCTGGTCGCCGAACTGGCACCGACCGGCACCGTCACCGAGGCCTTCGCCTGGCTGGTGACCCTCTTCGCCACCGGCAACTCACTCGGCTACGCCGTCTCCGGCCACCTCGCCGAGGACTCCCTCCGCTCCGTGGCCCTCTGCGCGGCCGGCGGCATCGCCCTCGGCGGCCTGCTGCTCTTCGGCGCCCGAGGCTGGTTCCGCACCACCCCGGTCGCCGCACCCCCGCAGCCCGTCCCGGTGGGCTGACCCACCCCACGAACGACTGCGCCCGCCGGGGTCTGGCCGGCGGGCGCGGTCTTCTCACCCACTCGCCGCGATCAGCTGCGGCGGCCCCGACGGCGCCGGGCGATGACGGTGGACGGCACGCCGCAGCCGAGGGCCCCGACCTCGCGTCAGGACGCGGCGGGCGCCGGGGCGGTCGAGGAACGCAGCACCAGCGAGGTGTCCAGCGGCGCGACCGGCTCCACCCGCTCCCCGCGCAGCAGTCCGGCCAGCGCGGCCGCGCCCACCCGGCCCAGTTCCTCGCCGGGCAGGTCGACGGTGGTCAGCGGCGGGGCGAGCAGTCCGGAGACCGCGACGTTGTCCATGCCGACCACGGACAGGTCGTCCGGCACCCGCAACCCCCGCTCGGCGGCGGCCTGGTAGACCCCGGAGGCGACCACGTCGTCGTCGCAGATCACCGCGCGCGGACGGTCCGCCCGATCCAGCAGCTCACCGGCCACGCTCCGCGCGGCGGCATACCCCTCGTTCAGGCTCACGCCCAACTCAACGACGTCCAGCCCCAGTTCGTGCACCGTCCGCTCGAAGGCGGCCTGCCGGACCCGGAAGGTGTACGCGGCGTGGGTGGAGCGCAGGTGGCCGATCCGGCGGTGGCCGAGGGCGGCCAGGTGCTCCACGGCCGCGCGCATCCCGCCGGCCACGTCGAGCTCGACGGTCGGGCGCGCCCGGTCGGTGCCGGGGTCGGCGTCCAGGAAGACGGCGGGGGTGTCGGCGGGCAGCTCGCCGAGCTGGCTGTCGTCCGGGGAGCAGATCAGCAGGCCGTCGAAGCGGCCGGCGGTGGCGGCCTCGGCGAGGGTGGCGCTGCCCCAGCCGGAGCTGACCACGACCGCCAGGCCGTGCCGGCCGGCCTCGTGGTGAACACCCTCCAGCACCCGGCCGAAGAACGGGCCCTGCAGATTGGGCACGGCCAGCATGATCATCCCGCTGCGGCCCAGCCGCAGCTGCCGACCGGCCGCCTGCGGGCGGTAACCGAGGCTGCGGGCGGCCTCCCGAACCCGCTCCCGGGTGGCCTCGGAGACTCGGCGGCCGGCCTCCGCACCGGAGAAGACCAGCGAGACGGTGGCCTGCGAGACCCCGGCGAGCCGGGCCACGTCCCGCCCGGTGGGCCGGCGCACGGGGGCCGGCCAGGTCCCGCTCCCACTCCCACTCCCAGCGGGCCGATCGGCGTCAGCGGGCCGATCCACCTCAACGGGCCGATCGGCGTCAGCGGGCCGGTCAGCGGCGGCGCGGGGATCGGCGGGCACGGCGGACGGCGGTCTCAGGGCCGGGGTCAGTTCTTACCGGCGGCGGCCGCGCGGGCGGCCTCGTCCGCGGCGTCCTCCTCGGCGTTCTGCACGGCGATCCGCTCGGCGGTACGGCTGCGCATCCCGGCGACCTTGGTGGTGATCTGGGAGGACATCTCGTCGCGCTGCTTGCTCAGCAGCACGTAGCTCAGCGGCGCGGAGGCCACCGCGGCCAGCAGGAACAGGAAGACCGTCCCGGCCTGCCCACTGACCGGGATGATCTGGAAGTGCCCGAGCAGCAGGGCCACCAGCAGGCAGCCCAGGAAGATGCTGACCCGCATGGAGGTGTAGCGGAGCGTGGCGTGCGACTTCTGCGGGCCGTTGCTGCTCACTGAGACACATCCTTCTGGGTTCGGGCCGGGGCGGGTCTTCCAGTCAAGCATGCCTGACGGCCGGCGCGGGCTGGGCCCCTCCTGCCCGAAGGCGGGCAAGGAGGGCGGGTCCGCCGCCCCCGGCCGTCGCGCCCTGCCCGGGGCCGTGGCCGGGGCCGGGTCAGCGCAGATCGAGCCACATGGTGATGTCGTCGCGGTCGTCGCCGGGGGCCACCCGGATCGCGGCCGGCACCCGGCCGACCTCGCGGTAGCCGCTGCGGCCGTAGAAGCCCTCCAGTCCCTGGCCGCCGCGCGCGGTCAGCCGCAGCGACTGCAGGCCCCACTCCCGGGCGACCCGTTCGGCCTCGGCGAGCAGCCGGGCACCGTGGCCGAGGCCCTGGAAGTCGGGGTGCACCATGACCCGCTTGAGCATCCGCCAGTGCTCCATCGGCTCGAAGCGCATCGACTCGAAGAACAGCACCCCGACCAGCCGCCCGGTCGCGCTCTCGTGCGCGACCAGCAGCCGGTCGGGGCCCTCCGGGGCGACCCCGGCGAACTGGCGTTCGGCGGTGTCCCAGACCTCGTCCTCGGTGACCGGCGCCACGAAGCCGACCGCGCCGCCGGCGTTGGTCACGTCCGTCCACAGCCGCACCACCGCGGTGCGCAGGTCGGGGTCGAGCTTCGGGTCCAGGGTGAAGGTGAGCGCCATGATGCGGAGCCTAGACCTCCACTCGAACACACCAACGAACGGGCTTCCGAGAACGAGCCGCGACGAACAGACCGCCGCGAACACTCCGCCGCGAACAAGCCGCCGCGAACGGGCCCTTACGACAGGGCGGGCACCGCCCGCTCCGTCGGCCGCCCGGTGCGCAGCGCCAGGCAGAGCCCGACCGCGATCGCGCACAGCGCGCCGGCGCCGTACCAGGTGAGGTCGTAGTTCCCGAGCGCGTCGCGGGCCAGGCCGGCCAGCCCGGCGACGACGGCCGCGCCGATCTGGTGGGCGGCGAGCACCCAGCCGAAGACGATCGGGGCGTCCTCGCCGAAGTGCCGGCGGCACAGCGCGACGGTCGGCGGCACGGTGGCCACCCAGTCCAGGCCGTAGAAGACCACGAAGGCGAGGATCGGCGGCTGGAGCGAGCCGGCGAGCAGCTGCGGCAGCAGGAGCAGGGACAGGCCGCGCAGCCCGTAGTAGACGGTGAGCAGCAGCCGGGAGTCGACCCGGTCGGTGAGCCAGCCGCTGAACACGGTGCCGGCCACGTCGAACAGGCCGATCAGGGCGAGCAGGCTCGCGGCGGTGGTGACCGGCATGCCGTGGTCGTGCGCGGCCGGGATGAAGTGGGTGCCGACCAGTCCTGCGGTGGTGGCGCCGCAGATCGCGAAGGAGCCGGCCAGCAGCCAGAACGGCCGGGTCCGGGCGGCGTCGCGCAGCACCCGCAGCGAACGGGCCAGCGCGCGGCCGTCGTTGACGGGGGCGGGCGGAGCCTCGGTCGCACCGTACGGGAGCAGGCCGATGTCGGCGGGCCGCTCGCGCATCAGCAGCAGGACGGGCACGGCGACGGCGCAGGCGGCGAGCGAGACCACGACCACGGCCGCGCGCCAGCCGTGCCGCTCGACCAGCCAGGCGCCGACCGGCAGGAAGACCAGGTTGCCCGCGGCGCCGGCGGCGGTGAGCACCCCGGTGACCAGGCCCTGGCGGGCCTGGAACCAGCGGCCGGTGATGGTGGTGGCGAAGGCTCCGGCCATCGAGCCGCTGCCGAGGCCGACCAGCACGCCCCAGCAGAGCACCAGTTGCCAGGGCTGGCGCATCAGCATGGTGAGTCCGGCGCCGACCGAGATGGTCAGCAGGGCGCAGACCACCACCAGGCGCACGCCGAAACGGTCCATCAGGGCGGCGGCGAAGGGGGCGGTGAGGCCGTAGAGGGTGAGGTTGACGGAGGTGGCGCTGGAGATCGTCCCGAGCGACCACCCGAACTCGTTGTGCAGGGCGTCCATCATCAGGCTGGGCGTGGAGCGGAAGCCCGCCGAGCCGAGCAGGACGAGCAGGGCGACGCCGGCCACCACCCAGGCGTAGTGCACCCGGGGGCGTTGGGCGGGGGTGGGCCGGTCGGGATCGGATGCGGCGGCGGGAGTGGGGGCGAGGGCGCTGCGTTCGGTCACGCGGAAGAGTCTCCCGAGCCTCCGGTTCCCGGACGAGTGGCCTGAATGACAGCTTTCGCAAGAATCGGGCCACGGGTCCGGCGTACCCTGGCCCGGACCCATCGACCGGCGGAAGGAATCGGCATGGCGCACCTGGTCGCGGTACTGGCCCTGGAGGGCGTGATCGCCTTCGAACTCGGCATCCCCGCCCGGATCTTCGGCATCGCCAGGGACGGCGAGGGGCGGCCGTGCTACCAGGTGGCCACCTGCACGGTGGACGGCGGGCCGGTCGGCACCAGCACCGACTTCCGGATCGCGGTCGACCACGGCCCCGAACTGCTGGAACGGGCCGACACGGTGGTGATCCCTGCCTCCGGCGACGCCGGCCCGGACGGCGTCGACGCCGCCCTCACCCCCGAGCTGGCCGCCGCGCTGCGCCGGATCCGGCCCGGCACCCGGCTGATGTCGATCTGCACCGGCTCGTTCCTGCTGGCCGCTGCCGGCCTGCTGGACGGCCGTCCGGCGACCACCCACTGGAGCTACACCGACCGCTTCGCCCGGATGTACCCGCAGGTGAGGCTCGACCCGGACGTGCTGTACACCGACGACGGCGACATCCTCACCTCCGGCGGGGTGGCCGCCGGGGTGGACCTGTGCCTGCACGTGGTGCGCCGCGACCACGGCAGCGCGGTGGCCAACGCGGTGGCCCGGGCCTGCCTGGTGCCGCCGTGGCGCGACGGCGGCCAGAAGCAGTACGTGGAGGCCCCGAGCCCGGTGGAGACCGGCGGCTTCAGCACCACCGCCGTCCGCGCCTGGGCGCTGGAGCACCTGGACGAGCCGCTGCCGCTGCGCCAACTCGCCGACCGGGCGGGCATGAGCGTACGGACCTTCACCCGGCGCTTCCGCGAGGAGACCGGCGCCAGCCCGGGCCAGTGGATCACCACCCAGCGCACCGAGCGGGCCCGCCAGCTGCTGGAGCGCACCGACCTGACGATCGACCAGGTCGCCCGGGAGTCCGGATTCGGCACCGCCGCCTCGCTGCGGCTGCAGCTGCGCGGCCGCCTGGACGTGGCCCCGAGCGCCTACCGGCGCACCTTCCGGACCACCCCGGCCGAGGCCGGACCAGAGGTGCGGCGCGCTTCCTGAGTGGCGGCTGGGAGAAGACTGGCGGCTGGCCTGAATTCACCGCTCCCGGAGGGCGCCACGGACGGCGGCCGACCGCGCGCACCCCGAGCGCAGCGTGGCAGGCCGCCATCCGATCGCGACGCGCGGGCCCTGAACCCGCGCCGCGGCCTCCGCACTCGCCGAGGAAAGGCCCGCGACCGGCGGTCCACGGTCCCCCTGCTGACGCGATCCCCCTGGACAGCAGCACCGTGGCGGCGGGCGGACATCCCCTCGGCGTCCCCTCGCAACGAAGAGCCGCACCCAAGCGTGATCAGTCGGATACGTCACGTCAATGGGTAGTCCGAAATTCGGAATGGTTGCGTCACCTTTCGGCCGGTGATCGGCACCGGCCAGGGCCCGCACCGAAAGCCGCTATTGCGCCAAAGCCGCCCAGTCCGCGCCCGCCAGCGGATCGGCCGGGCGGGCGTCCGCGCCGATCTCGCACCAGACCCGCTTGCCCGAGCCGTCCGGGTACCAGCCCCAGCGCTCGCAGAGCAGCTCGACCAGTTCCAGGCCCCGCCCGTTGGTGGCGTTCTCGTCCGCCCCGGCGTGCCGCGGGGCCGGGGCGGCCTGACTCGCGTCGGCCACCTCCACCCGCAGCGGGCCGGCCGGACCGGCCTGCGCCGCGCCGTCGGCCAGCGGCAGACACAGTCTCAGCACGGCCGGACAGCCGGTGTGCACCACGGCGTTGGTCACCAGCTCCGAGACCACCAGCACCACCGTCTCGGCGATCGGCTCGTCCGGGTCCACGCCGTGGTTCAGCAGCCGCGAGCGCACCCACCGACGGGCCCGGCCGACCTCGGCGGGGTCCGCCTGCACCGCAAGCTGTACCTGAAGAACCTGCACCGCTCCACCACCCGCACTCGCAGTTCGGCCATCGTCCCGATCGGGCCGGATCGGCCGGCGGCCCTCGCACATCGCCCGGTGCCACCCGAGGCTCACCCGGGCGCTCGCCGACCCGTCCGCCCGGCGCCGACCCGTCCGCGCCAACTCGTCGGTCGCGCACCGGCCGCGACACGAATACGCCTCAGGATGGGTGGGCGGGCGGAGCACAGCAAGCGCTTCGGGCATATTCCGGCGATCGGGGGACAGGGCAGTGCATACTGTCCCGTTCACTCTCGCGAGCCTCGCACCGGCACTCGTCCGACCCGGGCCGACCGGCCGGTCCTACAGGCGGGAACCTACCGCCGGACACCCCCCGCACCCCGCCCGCCACTCGCGAACCACCCGTGCGACATATGTCCAGCTGATCTCGAACGGCGCCGTCGACGGACCGTCCCACGAGCGGACCGTCCAGCCATGTGGCGATCCACCGGACGCCCGCGCCGGCCGCACCCGTCCACGAGGACGCCGATCCGCCGGGTGGGGCCCGTACTTGCCGGATTCCCTCCCGCCGCGGACCGGCCACGGGATACCGTTGGGTAACGCCAGCGAACCGGGCAGGAGGGTGGTTCCCGATGGCCACCCCGGACCGGACTCCGCGCTGGGACGAGCAGTTGCGGCGGCGCCTCGCCCGCGGCGAGGAGACCGCGCTCGGCGAACTCTACGACCAGCTCGCGCCGATGGTGCACGGCCTGGCCGGGCGGATACTCGCCGACCAGGCGGCCGCCGCCCAGCTCACCCGGGAGATATTCGCCCACGTCTGGGAACACCCCGAGGACTTCGACCCCGCCCAGGGCTCGCTGCGCTCCTGGCTCGGCGCACTCACCCACCGTCGCGCGGTCGAGCGGCTGCGGGCGCGGCGCGCCGCCGAGTGGACCAGGGGCGGCGGCTCCGGCGCGGCCGAGGAGGAGATCCGCGCCGTGGCCACCGCCGCGCGCGTGCAGTACGTGGTCGACTCCCTGCCGCAACCCCTGCGTGAGACCATCGCGGTGACGTACTACGACGGCCGCACCTACCGGGAGACGGCCCGGATGCTCGGCATCAGCGAGCAGGCCGCCAAGCAGCGGATGCGGCTCGGTCTGGAACTGCTGGCCACCGAACTGGCCGACGAACGCGCCCGCCAGGACGAGGACGGGAACAGGTGAACATCTCCGAGGAGCAGCACGACGCCCTGCGCTCGCTGCTCGGCGCCTGGGCCCTCGGCGCCTGCCCGCCGCGCGAGGCCGCCGAGTTGGAGCAGCACCTGCGCGACTGCCCGGAGTGCGCCCGGGAGGCGGCCCGGCTGCGCGACGCGGCCGGCTGGCTCGCCCTGGACGAGCCGCTGGACCAGCCCGGCTCGCTGCGCCAGCAGGTGCTGGACTGGTGCCTGGCTCGCCGCCCGGCCGAACTGCCCGTCCCCGCCTGGGGGATGCCGTACACCGCGGAGACCGCCAAGCTCGACGCGCTGCTGCGCGATCTCGGCCCGGAGGAGTGGCAGGAGGTGGCCGAACTGCCGTGGCACGGCGGCACCGAGCGGCTGCGCCCGGCCGAGGTGCTGGGCCGGCTGACTGCCGTGGACGGCGTGCTGGCGCTCGCGCTCGGCCTGCCCGACCCGGTGCCGGCCACCACGGGTGCGCCCGCGCCCGTCCCGCCCGCCGGGCGGCGGGTGCCGCCGCAGGAGACGGCCGTCCCGGCGCCGCGGGTCCCGCCGCAGGGCGGCCCGTACGCCGCGCTCACCGCGCGCAGCGCGCGGCTGCTCGCCGACCAGTCCGGTCTGCCGCCGCAGTCGGTTCGCTCCAGGTGGCGGCGGCAGACCCACGACCTGGTCCGCAGTGCCGCGCGCGCCCCGCAGGGCAGCGCCCCGGTCGACCTCGGCTTCGCGGTGCTGCCGCTGCGCGACGCCTTCGTGGACCGCGCCCTGGAGTGCTACGTGCACGGCGAGGACGTGGCCCGCGCGGTCGCCTACCCGTACGACCCGCCGGCCCCGCAGCACCTGCGGCAGATGGTGGAGCTGGTGGTCCGGCTGCTCCCCCGGGCGCTGGCCCGGCTGCGCACGGCGCGCCCCGAGCACGCCGGGGCGCCTGGTGCGTCGCCCGGGAGCCCGACGACCGGCGGCGCCGTGGGCGGCCGGCGGCTGCGGCTGGTGGTGGACGGTCCGGCGGCCGGCGAGTGGCTGGTGCCGCTGGACGGTCCGGACGCCGGGCCGCCCGGCGGGGAGCCGGTGGCCTCGATGGTGCTGGACGGCCTGGAGCTGTGCCAGTTGGCCGCCGCGCACCGCGATCCGGACCGGCTGCCGGTGGGCGAGCACGGCGACCGGACCGCGGTGCGCGAGGTGCTGCACGCGCTGCCGCTGCTCTCGCGGCCGTAGCCGGGATTACGCGAAGACGACCGTACGGGTGCCGTCCAGCAGCACCCGGTGCTCGCTGTGCCACTTGACCGCGCGGGCCAGCGCCTGACACTCGACGTCCCGGCCGAGCGCGACCAGCTGGTCCGGGCTGACGTCGTGGGTGACCCGGGCCACCTCCTGCTCGATGATCGGGCCCTCGTCGAGGTCGGCGGTGACGTAGTGCGCGGTGGCGCCGATCAGCTTCACGCCGCGGGCGTGCGCCTGGTGGTACGGCTTGGCGCCCTTGAAGCTCGGCAGGAAGGAGTGGTGGATGTTGATCACCCGGCCGGACAGCTCGGTGCACAGCTGGTCGGAGAGCACCTGCATGTAGCGGGCCAGCACGACCAGTTCGACGTCCTCCTTGGCGACCAGGTCCAGCAGCTGCCGCTCGGCCTCGGCCTTGGTGTCCCTGGTGACCGGGATGTGGTGGAACGGGACGCCGTAGCTCTCGGTCAGGTCCCGCAGGTCGGTGTGGTTGGAGACCACCGCGGCGATCTCCACCGGCAGCGCGCCGATCCGGGTGCGGTAGAGCAGGTCGTTCAGGCAGTGCCCGAACTTGCTGACCATCAGGATGATCCGCATCCGCTGCTCGGTCGGGTGGATCTGCCAGTCCATCCCGAAGGAGGCGCCGATCGCGGCGAAGCTGGCCCGCAGCTTGTCGGCGGTGACCGGCTCGGGGGCGGAGAAGTGCACCCGCATGAAGAACAGGCCGCTGTCCCCGTCTCCGAACTGCTGGCTGTCGATGATGTTGCAGCCGGTCATGAAGAGGTAGCTGGAGACAGCGTGGACGATGCCCTGCTTGTCGGGGCAGGACAGCGTGAGGACGTACTGGGCGCTGGCCGGCTGCTGTTCCACTGGGGGTATCCCGTCCTGGTGTCGTACGTGGGTGGACGGTCCAGCGTGTCACATCCTGGACAGTCGCCGCCCCGCTGCCCGTACTGCGGGACGGCACTGCCCGACGGACGGCCTCAGACCTGGGTGAGGATGCGCAGCACGTCCAGCGACTTGGGCGCCGCGTCCGGGTCGTCCCCGTCGCCGACGGCCAGCGCGACGTGCGCCTCCCGGGCGGCCCGGACGGTCTCCGCCCAGCCGGGGTGGCCGAGGTAGGCGGAGGCCGGGGCGTCCGCGCCGACCTCGTGCAGCATCTGCACCGCGCGCAGCACCGCGACGTCGACCAGGGCGGCCTCGGCGGAGTCGCGGAACATCGTGCCCACGTACTTCTCGGCCGACCAGCGGTCCAGCCAGGTGTCCTCGACCAGCCGGTAGACGGCGTCGGTCACGTCCCCGTACCCCTCGCGGCCGGCCAGCCAGGTCTCCTGCTGGAAGCCGGGGTCGGACAGCATGTGCAGCGCCGAGCGCAGTCGCGCTCGCCAGCGCCACCAGGGCAGGTCGTTGAGGGGCATGCCGCCCATCGTGCTGGAGCGGTGGCCCGGACGAGAAGGGTTTCGGGCAGACCTGTGCGAAGAATCTGTGCTGGCGGACATGGTGAACGATCGTACGTTCCCCGTCTGTTCGTACTCCACTCGCGATCTACACGCGTACCTCTTCGGATTTCAGCTCCCGTTTGCCGAACGTTCGCATTTCGGCCCTCTCGGCTTGTGGCTCCGGAGCTTGGCTGGTTCCGGCGCGCCGGATGGCGCCCAGAGAGGGAGACCGATGACCAGCCGAAGGGACTCGTTCCAGGCCCGTCCCCCGATCGCCCGACGCCGCCGTCGGCGCCCGATCTCCGCCGCGGTGACCGCCGCGGCGCTGCTCCCCGCCCTCTTCTCGGCCTCCGCGTGCGGCGGATCGGCCGACGCCTCCAGCAGCGCCGACGAGCTGACCGTGATGACCTGGGCCCCGTCCGACACCGGCTCGGCGGACCGCCCCGGCATGACCGCGCTCGCCGAGGCGATCGGCCAGGACGTCAACATCAAGGGCGGGTTGAACGGCCACCGGCTGCACGTGATCACCTGCAACGAGCACAACCGGGCGGACGGCGCCAAGGCCTGCGCCCAGCAGGCGGTGGACGCCAAGGCGGTCGCCGTGATCGGCTCCTACAGCCAGTGGGGCGACGCCTTCATGCCGGTGCTGGAGCGCGCCGGCATCCCGCTGATCGGCGGGTACGGCCTCTCCCAGCCCGAGTTCTCCAGCCCACTGTCCTACCCGGTGGACGGCGGGATGCCCGCGCTGATCGCCGGCAGCGGCCGCCAGCTGGTCGAGGCCGGCTGCAAGGCCGTCTCGCTGGTCCGCCCGGACACCCCGGCCGGCGACAACCTGCTCGGCTACCTGGGCAACGCGCTCAAGCCTGCCGGGATCAAGCTGCTGGACGTCAAGACGCCCGAGCAGTCCTCGGACTACACCCAGTGGGTCCGCAAGGCGATCGGCAAGGACGACCCGGGCAACTGCATCACCAGCGCCCTGGCCGCCGAGCCGACCGGCAACCTGCTGGACTCCTACCGGCGGCAGAACCCGAAGAACACCCGGATCGCCTCGGTGATCGGCAGCGTCCAGCAGTCGGTGGTCGACTCCACCGGCGGCGACTCCGGCCCGCTGTCCGGCGCGTTCGTCACCAGCTGGTACCCGCCGGAGTCGGCCAAGATCTGGGACGGGCTGCGCGGGGTGGTGCGCTCCGACACCACCGGCGGGCGGACCATCGACGTCTCCGACCCCGGCGTGCAGACCACCTGGGTCGCCTACGAGGTGTTCCGGTCGGTGTCCGAGAAGCTGTCGGCGGCCGGCACGCCGGTCACCGCGAAGTCGATCGCCGCGCTGCTGGACAGCGGCGAGGGCATCGACGTGGGCCTCACCCCGCCGCTGAACTGGGGCACCACCAACATGCTGCCCAGCACCGAGTCGCCGCGGCTGGTGAACACCTGGGTCACCTACCAGGTGGTCAGGAACGGCCGGATGACCCTGCAGCAGCCGGGCTTCGTGGACGTCCGCTGGGTGCTCACCGGGGGCCGTCCCCCGGCCTGACCCGCGAACCCGTCGAAAGGGGCGGGCCCGGCGGGCCCGCCCCTTCGCTAGCCCGCTCGCCTCCGGGCACTCCGGACCCGGCGCCGTCGCTACAGGTCGCCGTCGCCCCGGTTGGGCAGCCCGGTCTGGGTGGCGATCGCGTTCCACAGGGTCGAGGCCTGCTTCTTCGCGGTGGTCGCCGTGCCGCTGGCCTGGACGGCGTTCTTGTAGTGCTGGTTGCCGGTGTCCGGCTTCTTCGGGTCGCAGGAGGACTGGGCGTCCGTCGCCCAGGCCGCGTACTCGTCGTCGGCCTGGGCCGAGGCCGTCCAGGCGGCGTTGAGCTGGTCGACCAGTTGCTGGCCGCCGGGCAGCTTGTCGGTCTTCAGCTGGCCGAGCTTGGTCTGCAGCTCGCGCCGCTTGCCGGCCGCGGCGGCCAGGGCCTGCTGCGACTCCGGGAGCTTGTCGCACTTCTGCACCGAGGCGACCGCGGAGACCACCGAGCTGCGGCTGTCGCTCGCCGTACCCAGCAGGTCCGACAGCGGCTGCGCCTGGGCCTTGACGTCCGGGTCGACCGCCGTGCCGGAGCCGCCCGCGCTCGCCGGGCCGGGCGCGGCGCTACTGCCGGTGGCGGCGACCGGGGTGGTCTTCTGGGCGCCCTTGGTGCCGTCCCCGCCGCCACTCATCAGCACGGCGACCAGCACGCCGGCCACCGCGCAGCCCGCCACCACACCGCCGATGATCAGCTTGCCGGACGGGCGGCCGCCGCGGGCGGAGCCGCCGCCCCGGGTGGCGTCCGGGTCCGGCCCGTAGTTGTCCTGGCCGTAGCCCTGCGCGGGGTACACCGGCTGCTGCGGCTGCGGCGCGTAACCCTGGTAACCGGGTGCGGCCTGCGGCGGGACGCCGTAACCGGGCTGCTGCACCGGGTAGCCGCCCTGCGGGTCGCCCGCCGGGTACGGCGGCAGGTGCTGGGTCTCCGGGGCCTGGGGCTGCGGGCTGCCGTAACCGGACTGGGGGGCGTAACCCGGCTGCGGCGCGGCGCCCCACGGGGGCTGCTGGGCCGGCACGGCCTGGGTCGGCATCGCGTGCGCGCCCTCGCCGAGGTACTCCGGCTGCCCGGACGGCTGCCCGACCGGCGGCACGGCTGTGGGGCCCTGCGGATGGCCCGGCTGGCCCTGGGGCTGGCCGGGCTCCGGGCGGAACAGATCGTCCAGGTTGAAGTCACCCGAGTTGGGGTACGACCGGCGCTGGCTCAACGCGATTCCTCACCTGGGCCGGACCGCGGGCTGACGGCGGACCACATCTCGTCGGTTCTTGGGAGCATCACAGTTCCTTGGACGTCGCGCCCACGCTACCGGTTCGCCTCACCGGGTGACCACGTGGGCGGGACGATCCCACACGCTCCCTGCACAGACGATCCCAGGACCCGTCCCGCCGCCCGACGGGCCCCAGGACAGGCCCTAGGCCGCCTCCGCGTCCGCCCGGGCGTGGAACTCGCGCACCACCCGCTGCTCCCGGTAGGGCTCCAGCCGGCGCCGGAACTCGTCCAGGTACTCGACGCCCCGGTTGGAGCGCAGCCCGCTGAGCAGCCGCACCGCCTGGGTGCCCGTCTCGCAGGCGCGCTCCAGATCGCGCTGCTGGAGCTGGGCGGTGGCGAGGAGCACCAGGTCCACCGCGCGGCGGCGGACCCGGGTCGGCGGGTGCAGGTCGAGCGCCCGGCGGGCGTAGTGCTCGGCCTGGCCGGCCTGCTCCAGGTCCCGGTGGCAGTGGGCGAGTTCGTCGGCGAGGTAGGCGTCGTCGAAGTGGGCGATCCAGTCCGGGTCGTCCTCCGCTCGGCGCTTCTCCATCATCTCCAGCGCCTTGGCCGACACCGCCTCGCAGGAGCGGGCGTCGCCGAGCAGGGCGTGACCGCGGGCCTCGGCGGCGTAGAACATCGCCATCGCCGTCGGGGTGGCGACCGTCCGGGCGCCCTCCTGGGCGGCGCGGGCCAGCTGGGCGATCTCCCGCGGATTGCCGAGGGTGGCCGCCAGGTGGCTCATCGAGGCGGCCAGCACGTAGCCGCCGTAGCCCCGGTCGTCGGCGGCCTGGGCCAGCCGCAGGGCCTGGATGTAGTAGCGCTGGGCCAGCCCGGGCTGCCCGGTGTCCACCGCCATGTAGCCGGCCAGCTCGGTCAGCCGGGCCACCGCGGCGAAGAGCTGGCGGCCGGTCTCCTCCCGGTAGGCGCCGCCGAGCAGGCCGGAGACCACCGAGTTGAGGTAGTGCACGACCACCGGGCGGACGTGCCCGCTGCCGAAGCGGTGGTCCAGGTCGACCAGCATCGCGGTGGTGGCCTTGATCGCGGCCACGTCGGTCGGGCCGACCCGGGGGCCGCCGCTGCGCGCCACCACCGGGTCGGGCGGGGTGATCAGCCAGTCCCGGCTGGGCTCCACCAGGGCCGAGGCGGCGACCGTCGCCCCGGTCAGGAAGTCCCGCCGGCCGACGTCACTGCGCCACAGCTCGCACACCTGCTCCAGGGCCGCGTTCAGGGTCGGCGCGAACTGCAGCCCGATGCCGGAGCTGAGGTTCTTGCCGTCGGCCATGCCGATCTCCTCGACCGACACGCTGCGGCCGAGCTTGCGGCCCAGGGCCTCGGCGATCACGGCCGGCGCCTGACCGCGCGGCTGCTGCCCGCGCAGCCAGCGGGCCACGGAGGTCTTGTCGTAGCGCAGGTCCAGTCCGTGCTCCGCGCCGCACAGGTTGACCCTGCGCGCCAGGCCGGCGTTGGAGCAGCTGGCCTCCTGGATCAGTTGCTGCAGACGCTCGTTGGGCTGTCGTGCGACGAGTGGTCTCGCGGCCATTGGGCTTCGCCTCCCCACACCCTCCGGTCCCGGCCGGCGGGCGACGATTCTGCTGATCTGTTGCCGACTGTCCGACCGTCCAAGGAATCTGACACCAGGTTAGCGATCAGCGACGCCAGCGGGATACCCACGGTGACGAACCGCACCCCCCGCGCGCCCTGGGAAATGCCTCCGTGCGCCCCCGCTGCGCCTGCCTCCGCCCGCCCCAACTCGGTTGAGTCACCGGTTCGGGTGACATTGCCGGGATGCGCCCGACCGGGCCCCGCCGGGCCGTAACCAGCCTCACACACGGTAGTTGAGCAGCGCGTGGAAGACATCCCCGACGCCCCCGGCCAGGACAAGAACGCCAGCCTGCCCCCGCTGCTGATCGAAGCCGTCGGCTACGCCGAGAACCGCCACTGGGAGGTGGCCCCGGGCGCCTGGCTGATCGACGACGACGGACCCGCCCGCTGCTCCTGCGGCGACCCGCGCTGCGCGCTGCCGGGCGCCCACCCGCTGGACGCGGACTGGGCCCGCAAGGCGAGCGCCGGGCCGGGCGCGGTGCGCCGCTGGTGGACCGAACGGCCCAAGGCCTCGATCCTGCTGCCCACCGGCCGGTCCTTCGACGTCCTGGACGTCCCGGAGACCGCCGGGTGCCTGGCGCTGGCCCGGATGGAGCGGATGGACCTCCAGCTCGGCCCGGTCGTGGTGCTGCCCGCCTCGCCCGGCCGGGTGGGGCGGCGGCTGCACTTCCTGGTGCTGCCCGGGGTCGCGGCCAAGCTGCCGGAGATGCTCCGCAAGCTGGGCTGGCCGCCCGGCCGGCTGGACCTGGTCGCCCGCGGCGAGGGGGACTGGACGGTCGCCCCGCCGTCCCGGATCGGCTCCACCGGCTACGCCCAGTGGGCCCGCTCCCCCTCCGCGCTCAACCGCTGGCTGCCGGACGCCGCCGAGCTGATCAGCCCGCTCGCCTACGCGTGCGGCCGCGAGGCGCCCGCGCAGCACGCCCAGGCCGCCCAGCCGGCCGGCGTCTGATCCCCGGATCCCGCCGCCCCGCGCCCGATCGGGTGAGGGCGTGCACCGCGCGACACCACGCGCGCGAGTGACGGGCCTTGTCTCCCACCGGAGGCGGGGCCCGTCACACGCATGTGCGGATAAGACCCGGGTCTACCCGCTGGTCAAGCGGAGAAGCCCCTCGTACGAGTGACAGCCCTCAAGGATTGCCATGATCGGCCGAGGGGAGGAATTGCGGTGTGAGGGGACGCCGGAAGGGTCGCTCGGACGGGGAAGCCGGGCGAGGCGGTGGAGGGGAACCGGGAGGGACGGGAGGGAACGGAGGGGACCGGGAGGGAGCCGGGGAGGACGGGAAGGGCCCGCTGCACGGGGAGCAGCGGGCCCTGATCGTTCGTACCGGCCGTCGTCGTTACCTGCCGGCCGTTAGTCGTCCGTGCCGGCCGTTGCCGGCCGTTGCCGTCCGTGCCGGCCGTGCCGGTCGTTCCGGCCGAACGGACGGATCAGGCCTGGGCGACGAACACGTGCTGGGCGATGTCCTTGCCCAGCTCCGCCGCGGTGTCCCCGGTGCCGACCAGCACACCGGCCACACCGGTACTCACCCTGACCGTGGAGCCCGGCCGGATGCCGGCCCGGCGCAGGGTGCTCATCAGCTCGCTGTCGGTCTGGATCGGCTCGCCGATCCGGCGGACCACCACGCTGGCCCCCGCGTCGCCCGGCTTGACGGTGTCCAGCGGGACGAGCGCGGCGTCGAAGCCCTCTCCCTCGGCCTTGGCGTCGCCCAGCTCGTCCAGGCCCGGGATCGGGTTGCCGTACGGGGACTGGGTCGGGTGGCCGAGCATGGCGAGCACCTTGCGCTCGACCGTCTCGCTCATCACGTGCTCCCAGCGGCAGGCCTCCTCGTGCACCTGCTCCCACTCCAGGCCGATCACGTCGACCAGCAGACACTCGGCGATGCGGTGCTTGCGCATGACGCGCACCGCGAGTCGGCGGCCCTCCTCGGTGAGTTCGAGGTGGCGGTCCCCCGCGACCTGGAGCAGACCGTCGCGCTCCATCCGGCCGACCGTCTGGCTGACCGTGGGACCGCTCTGCTCCAGGCGCTCGGCGATCCGGGCGCGCATCGGGACGATGCCCTCTTCCTCCAGTTCCAGGATGGTGCGAAGGTACATCTCAGTGGTGTCGATCAGCCCAGACATCGCCGCTGGCTCCGTTCTTCGGTGTCCTCACCGCCAATTCTGACGTACCGCACCGGCAACCGAGCCCGCCCAGGGGTTTCCGGTACCGGTTTTCGTTCCTGTTGACAGCTGTGCCGCCGGGGCGCGACCGTGCTCGCCGTAGCTTTCTCCACTGGCGGTCTGGACCACCCCCGGCCGCCCCACCCGGCCGGCGCCCTCACCGGCAGAGAGCGGAGGCAACCGATGAACGACCTGGTCGGCAGGTACTTCGACGCCGCGATCGATCACCTGCAGCGGGTCCGCGAGGAGGAGGCCGACGCCATCGAGGCGGCCGCCGCCCTGCTGGCGGAGGCGATCTCCGAGGGCCGCCGGGTGTTCGCCTTCGGCGCCGGGCACTCCTCGCTGCCGGCCCAGGACGTGGTCTACCGGGCCGGCGGGCTGGTCCCGATGAACCTGCTGAACGTGCCCGGGATGGCCGGGGTGACGACGATGCCCGCGCCGCTGGCCTCCGCCCTGGAGCGGGTCTCCGGGCTGGCCACCGCCACCCTGGACCTCACCCCGGCGACCGCCGGGGACCTGCTGTTCCTGATCTCGCTGTCCGGCCGCCAGGTGATGCCGGTCGAGCTGGCCCGCTACGCCCGGGCCCGCGGCCTGAAGGTGATCGGGGTGACCTCGCTGGCCTACCCGGGCGAGGTGCCCTCCGCGCACCCCTCCGGCAGCTATCTGAAGGACCACTGCGACGTGGTGCTGGACAGCAAGGTCGCGGTCGGCGACGGCGAGCTGACTCACCCGGGCGCCGAGACCTCCTTCGGCCCGGTCTCCACCATCGTGACCAGCGCGCTGATGCAGGCCGTGGTCGCCTCCGCGGTCGGCCGGCTGGCCGACCGGGCCGCCGCCGGGGACGCCCCCGCCCCACCGCTGTTCCGCTCCGGCAACGTCCCGGGCGGCACCGAGTGGAACGCCAAGCAGATGGCCGAGAACGCCGAGCGCATCCTCTACACCTACTGACGCACGCTGGGGGCCCGATCCCGATCCACGCTGGGTACCGGCCCGAACACGGGGCGTACCGGACAAACCACCGGGGCTTCCCGGCCAATGCGGGCGGCCCCGGGGCCCGTGAGGCGTACCGGGAAGCCGCCCGGGGCAGGAGAGCGGTGCGACCGGAGCGACGGGTGGGGGCCGAACATGGCGTCTGGTGCGGGACGGACCGGGTGGGTGCGCGAGCGCGAGCTGTTGCCCGAGTTCTTCTGGGCCGCCGACACGGCCTCCCTGCGGGGCCAGCGCCGCGCGGTGCTGCTCTCCGCCTGGGAGCTGCTCCTGCTGCTGGTCGCCGCGGCGACCGGCTCGGCCGACGGCGAGCCCTGGGCCTGGCCGGCGGCCGCGGCCTACCTGGGCGCGATGGCACTGGCCGTGGTGATCAGCCGGCAGAACCCGCAGGGCCTCTGGTACGAGGGCCGGGCCGCCGCCGAGTCGGTGAAGACGCTGGCCTGGAAGTTCGCCGTCCGGGCCGACGCCTACCAGCCGCCGCCGCGCAGCCTGCCGGACGCCGAGGGCCTGTACCGCTTCCAGCTCGACCGGGTGCTCGGCGCCTTCCGGGACAGCCCGGTCGCCGTGCCGGGTCCGGGGGTGGAGCACGCCGGGATCACGGCGGCCATGCGCGACCTGCGCGACCAGCCGCTGGCGGTGCGCCGCGAGGTGTACCTGAACGAGCGGATCCGGGTGCAGCACGACTGGTACCGCACCAAGGCCCGCTACTGCGCCCGGGCCGGGTACTGGGCCGGCGTGCTGGGCGTGCTGCTGCCGGCCCTGGGCCTGGTACTGGCGGTGCTGCGGGCGCTCGGCGCGTACACCTACGACGCGCTGGGCACGGTCTCCGCGGTGGCCGCCTCGGTCACCGCCTGGGCGCAGCTGCGCCAGTACCGCCCCCTCGCCGCCGCGTACGGGCTGGCGGCCGACGAGCTGGAGCTGATCCGGCGCCAACTCACCCAACTGGACCTTGAGTCGGTGGACGCCGAGGAGATCTGGGCCCGGCTCGCCCGGGACGCCGAGGACGCGGTGTCCCGCGAGCACACCACCTGGCAGGCCCGCCGGGAGGTGCGCACCACCACCGACCGGGAGCACTGAGGAGGAACGCGTGGCGTTACGGATGGTCAAAACGGCGGACGGCCGCGCTCTCGCCGTCGAGTCCCTCGGCGACCCGCGCGGCCGTCCGGTGTTCCTGATCCACGGCATGCCCGGCAGCCGGGTCGGCCCGCACCCGCGCAGCACCGTGCTGTACCGGCTGGGGGTGCGGCTGATCTCCTACGACCGGCCCGGCTACGGCGACTCCACCCGGCTGTTCGGCCGCCGGGTGGCCCACGCGGCGGCCGATGTCCGCACCATCGCCGACGAGTTGGGGCTGAGCGGCTTCGCGGTGCTCGGCCGCTCCGGCGGCGGCCCGCACGCGCTGGCCTGCGCGGCGCTGCTGCCGGAGCGGGTGAGCCGGGTCGCGGTGCTGGTGGGCCTCGCGCCGCGCGACGCGGCCGGCCTGGACTGGTACGCCGGGATGACCCCGTCCAACATCCGCGCCTACCGGGAGGCGGATCGCGGGCACAGCCGGATCGCCGACGCGATGGAGTTCCGCTCCCGGCAGATCAAGGACGACCCGGTCCGGCTGCTGAACGGGCTGCGCACCGAGCTCTCGCCCGCCGACCGGGAGGTGGTGGCGGACAGCGGGCTGCGGCAGATGCTGCAGAGCAACTACCGGGAGGCGTTCCGGCACGGCGCGGACGGCTGGATCGACGACATGCTGGCCTTCACCGCCGACTGGGGGTTCGAGGTCGGCTCGATCCGGGTGCCGACCTGGCTGTGGCACGGCGCCGACGACCAGTTCTCGCCGGTCGACCACTCCCGCTGGCTGGCCGACCACATCCCGGGCTCCGAACTGTTCCTGGAGCCCGGCGCCGCGCACTTCGGGGCGTTCCGGGTGATGACCACCGCCCTGGCCTGGGCGGCCGGCTAGCGCCCCGGGGGCTCGGGTCTAGGCCTTCACCGGGGTCAGCGGTTCGCCCCCGCCCAGTACGGCCACGATGTTGTCCACCGCGAGGCCGCCCATCGCCTGCCGGGTGCGGACGGTGGCGCTGCCCAGGTGCGGGACCAGCACCGCCCGCTCCTGGGCGAGCAGGGCGGCCGGGACGTCCGGCTCGTGCTCGAAGTTGTCGACGGCGGCAGCGAACAGCGCCCCGGACTCCAGCGCGGCGGCGAGGGCCTCCTCGTCCACCACGCCGGCGGTCATGCTGACCACCACCGCGCCGCGCGGCAGCATCGCCAGCCGGCGGGCGTCCAGCAGGTGCCGGGTCTCCTCGGTGCACGGGCAGGTGACGACCAGCACGGTGGAGGTGGCGAGCAGTTCCTCCAGCGGCTTCCAGTCGGCGCCCTCGGCCTGCTCCGGCGGCAGTTCGCGGCGGTTGTGGTAGCTCACCGGCATGTCGAAGGCGCGGGCCCGGCGGGCCACCGCCTGCCCGATCCGGCCCATGCCGAGCACGCCCAGCGGGGTGCCGGCCAGCTCCAGGCCGAGCAGGAAGTTCGGCCCCCAGGTCCAGGGCGTGCCCGAGCGCAGCAGGCGCTCGCCCTCGCCGAGCCGGCGGGTGGCGGCCAGCAGCAGCGCCCAGGTCGTCTCGGCGGTGGCGTTGGTGAGCACCCCGGGCGTGTTGGTGACGTGCACGCCGCGCTCGGCGCAGGCGGCCAGGTCGATGTTGTGGAAGCCCACCGCGTGATTGGCGACGATCTCCAGCTGCGGGCCCGCCGCCTCCAGGAACTCCACGTCCACCCGGTTGTTCAGGGTGGTGAGCACGGCCCGGCGGCCGCGGACGGCGGCGAGCAGCTCGGCCCGGTCCATCTCCGTGTCGGTGTCGCGGCAGGCGACGGCGTACCGGGCGGTGAGCCGTTCGATGACGCCGGGCGCGAGGCGCCGGGTGACCAGAACCGGGGGCGGGGTGTCACTCATGGTTCGGCAGCGTACCCCGCCCCCTCCTGGTCACACCGGCTGCGGCTCCAGGTCTCGGTTGATCCGCTTCCAGCCGCGCGCCGACACCGTGTTGGGGTGCTCCTCGCCGAACTGCCGGATCAGTTCGGCGATCGCCCGGGCGCGCAGCTCGGCGGCCTGGGTGTGCCGGCCGGCCGCCCGCAGGGTGATCGCCAGGTTGGCCTCGCAGGCCACCGCGTCCGGGTGCTGCGGCGAGTAGCGCTCGCACAGGCCCTGGTAGGCGGCCCGGCCGAGCTCCTCGGCGAGCTCTATCCGCCCGTCGTCGCCGTAGGCGTTGGCCAGGTTGATCACCGCGTTGAGGGTGTACGGGTGCTCCGCCCCGACCGAGCGGGTCAGCCCCTCGACGGTGAGCCGGCCGCGCTCGATGGCGCCCAGGACGTCGCCGCTGCCGCGCAGGTAGATGCCCAGGTTGTTGGCGCAGGCCAGGGTGAACGGGTGCTCGTCGCCGAACAGCCGCCGGTGGCCCTCGAACACGGTGGAGCAGAGGTCCCGGGCGGCCTCCTTGTCGCCGGAAGCGCTGTGGTCGGCGGCCAGGTTGAGCGCGCAGGCCAGCGCGTCGGGGGCGTCGGCGCCGTAGCGCTCCAGGTAGCGCTCGTAGGTCTCCTTGGTGATCCGGCGGGCCTCGGCGAGCTGGCCGATCCGGCGCAGCGAGACCGCCAGCGACTTGGCGTTGCGCAGGTTCTCCGGCAGGTCCGGGTCGAGCACGTCGCCGAGGTCGGAGGTGACTTCCTGGAGCAGGTCCACCGAGCCGCGGTAGTCGCCGAGTTCGCGCAGGTCGCGGGCCAGGTTGGACTTGGTGGACAGGGTGTAGGGGTGCTTGGGGCCGAGCACGGCGGTGCGCCGGTCCAGGGTCTCCTGGTCGAGTTCGCGGGCGGCCTCGCTGTTGCCGACCAGCCGGTAGTCGATCGCCAGGTTGTTCGCCATGGAGAGCGTGCGCGGGTTGTCGTCGCCGAACAACTCCCGGAACTGCTCCAGGATCTCCTGGTCCAGGTCCAGTGCGGCCTGGAACCGGCCGAGCGCCCGGCGGTCGGCACCGAGCGAGCCGGCCGTCATCAGGGTGTACGGGTGGTGCTCGCCGAGCAGCGCCCGCTGGCGCTCCAGGGTGGCTTCGTCCAGGGCCAGCGCCTCGGCGTAATTGCCCTGGGAGCGCAGCACGTTGGCGAGCTGGAAGCGCAGCAGCAAGGTCTGCCGGTCGTCCTCGCCGAGCTTGCTGGTCCACTCCGCGTCCAGCGCGTGGCCGAGGTCGCGGGCGCGGTCCAGCTCACCGCGCTTCCACAGGTAGCGGACCCGGTCGATGAGCAGCTGGCGGGTGTCCGCCTCGTCGCAGTTGTGCGCCTTGGACGGCGACAGGTGCGGCCAGATCTCGTCGAAGGCGGGCCAGTTGGCCGGGTCGTCGGTGTCGCCGAGGACGGGCCGGGCGCCGGTGAGGATGCGGTGCACCTCGTGGACGGCGGTCTCCTGCTCGTCGTCGCTCATCCCGGCCCGGATCACCGCCTGGACGAGCCGGTGCACCTGGAAGCTGTTGCTACCGGCGTCGACCTTGGCCAGCGCGTACCGGCCGATCGCCTGGATCACCTTGCCCAGCATGAACTTGTCGCTGAGGTCGGCGTCGAACTTCACCAGCGCCCGGATCATCTGGTCGCTGTAGAAGAGGTTCATCGAGATCGGCTCGGGTGCGAAGAAGGCGCACAGCTGCAGCAGCCGCACCGCCGCCGGGGACTGCTGGCGCAGCCGTCCGATCGAGACGTTCCAGGTCGCGGCGACCGGGGTCGGGTAGTCGGCCGGGCGGCCGACGGCGAGCGCCCGGGCCGCCTCGGCGTGCAGCTGGGCGACGTAGGTCTCCACCGGGGTGCCGGTGGTGTCCAGCCAGGCGGCGGCCACCTCGACGGCCAGCGGCAGGTCGCCGACGGCCTCGGCGACCCGGTCGGCGTCCGGACGGGAGAGGCTGCGGGCGCGCCGGCACAGGTGCTCGACGCTCTCGCCGCGGGTGAAGACGTCGACCTCCAGCGCCTCGGCGTGCCCGGTCCAGGCCTGGTTGCGGGAGGTGACCAGGATGTGGCCGGAGCCGCCGGGGAAGAACCGGCGGATCTCGGCGGGCTCGTCGGCGTTGTCGAAGATCAGCAGCCAGCGCGAGGTGGGCACGCCGCGGCGCAGCGCCTCCCGGGCGGCCTCGGCGGCCTCGGTGACCGAGTCGCCGACCCGCAGGCCCAGCCGGCGGGCGAGTTCGGCCAGCGCCGGGGCGACCAGCTCGGTCTGCTCGGCGTCGATCCACCACACCAGGTCGTAGTCGGACATGAAGCGGTGGGCGTACTCCAGCGCCACCTGGGTCTTGCCGACGCCGCCGAGCCCGTACAGGGTCTGCGGGGTGGGCAGTACGGCCGCCATGCCGCCGCGCAGCTGGTTGCGCAACTGCTCCAGGACGGCGGCGCGGCCGGTGAAGGAGGGGTTGCGCGGCGGGACGTCCCACACCGAGGGCTTGCTGCCGGGGAAGCGCGGACCGCCGCTGGGGGCGTCGTCGAGCGCGACGTCGCCGCGGCCGAGCGCCCGCAGCAGGCTCTGGATCGACTGCGTCTCGTCGCGGCCGACCAGGTCCACCGGGTTGCGGTTGCTGAACGGTGCGGTGAGCCGGACGTCGCCGACCCGGACGGGCAGCAGCTGGCGCCGGGTGCCGGAGGGGTCGGAGCTGACCACCGACTCCCACAGCGCCCGCGCCTGCGGGGAGCGCTGGTAGGCGGGCGAGAGCACGGCGACCGTGCGGTAGGCGGAGTCGATGCCGCGCTCGGTCTCCTCGCGCGGGTCGGTGCCGGCGCTGAGGTCGCGCGGCAGCACCCGGAAGCCGGCCCTGGTCAGGATCGACTCGATCCAGTCCGCCCACATCCGGTCCTCGGGCACGTAGGACAGGTAGAGGTCGGCGGGGACGGACGGGCGGCGGCGGGTGAAGGCGTCCACGTAGCGCAGCCGTACCTCCTCGTCCATCGACGGCAGGCCGGTGACCCGACCCTCGGTGATCACGGAGGTGAGCCGCTCGCAGGCGGCCAGCATCGAGGTGGGGGTGCCGGTCTGGTCGCCGAAGGTGGCGAGGATCTCCTCGTAGGCGTAGAACGGCCGGTACGGGATCTCCACCGAGCCCCAGTACTGGGCGAGTTCGTCGCCGCCCAGACCGGACGGCAGGCCGTCGAAGCGGACCCGGGCGAGGGCGCGGCCGGCGTCCGCCTTCTCCTTCTCGCCCTCGTCGATGCGCATCGGGACGGGCAGGATGCGGATGCCGCGCTCGCGGTAGCGGTCGTGGATGTGCTGGGCGATCCGGGAGGCGCCGTCGATGGACTGGTCGCTGAGGGTGAAGCAGACCACCAGGTCGTCGGGCATCTGCACGGTGCAGATCTCGGCGATGTCGGACAGGCCGGTGCGGGAGTCGATCAGCACGTAGTCGTAGCGCTTGGCCATGTCGGCCTTGAGGGCGTCGAAGAACTGCCCGCCGTCGAAGCGGTCGTAGAAGATGTCCCAGTCGAGGTGGGTGACGGCCTCGGAGTAGTCCCGGTTGAACTGGCCGGCGGAGAGGAAGTCCAGGCTGCCGCCGGACGGGAAGTGCGGCCAGGAGAGCGAGAGCGCGTGCGGGTGCACCCGGGCGAAGTCCAGGTGCCAGCCCTCGGCGTGCTCGACCGGGCGCAGCGCCTCCTCGCGGTACTCGGCGATCAGGTCCATCATCCCGGTGGTGCCGGCCAGGGAGGCCGGGTCGAGGAAGGGGTGGAAGAACTTGGCCAGGCCGGGCGCCTCCAGGTCCCAGTCCACGGTGAGCACGCGGAATCCGTTGGCCGCCAGGATCCAGGCGGTGTTGGCGAGCGCCATGGTGCGGCCGGTGCCGCCCTTGTACGAGTAGAAGGTGATGATCCGGCCGTTGCGGTCCTGCTCCGCGGCCCGCCGTTCGGCCTCGCGCTGGGCGGCGAGTTCGGCGGCGGTGAGACCGCCGAGGCGGAGGTTCCTGGTGCGGTTCTCAGTCATCGGGGTCCTCGTCCTCCCAGGGGCGCCATCCCGTCATCGGGGTCATCGCCGTCGTCACGGTCGGTGCGGTCGTCACGGTCGGTGCGGTCGGTGCGGTCGGTGCGGTCGGTGCGGTCGGGGTCGTGGGGGTCCGGACCGAAGGTGTCCACCCGGTGACCGCCTTCTTCGAGGCCGTTCGGGCCGTTCGGACTCGGCCCTCGCCGGAAGGCCTCCCGCAGGCTCGGCCGGGGTACCGGCGGCTCCTCCGGTTCGACCCTGGTGCGGCCCTCGAAGGCGTACTTGGCCTTCATCGCCGCCCGGGGCAGCGCGTCGTCGAAGTCCTCCAGGGTGTGCAGCCCGGTCGGGCCGGTCGCCCCGAGGAAGCTGGGACGGCTGGCCCGCCGGGTGATCCGCAGCGTCTGGTCGCTCAACTCGACCAGTTCGCGGCCGCCTCCGTCGCATTCGGGATCGTCGGTGTTCCAGGGCTCCAGCACGCTCACCCAGGTGGCGTCGGAGCGGTCGAAGCGGCGGACCAGTTCGCGCCGGGCCGGATCGCGCAGCGCCCACCGGTCCAGCAGCAGCAGCCCGGGGGCCTCGGCGTTGCCCTCGATGATCGACTCGACCTCGTCATCGAACTCGTGCACGGTCGGCTGGAACCCCAACTGCCTGGCCAGGCGCACCGCGTGCTGGGCGATCGGCGATCCGGAGGGACGGTAGGGGTGCCAGTCGGTGCGCTTGGCACCGTAGAAGTCGGGGTTGCGGTCCGGCGGCAACTCGCCCTGGTGGTAGGCGAGTACCGAGATCCGCAGCTGTTTGGTGGGGGCGGTCACGTTGAAGGCGCTGGGAAGCCCGTTGAACTCCAGCCGCCGCCCGACCGGGATCACCGTCTCCTCCGCCACCTGCACGATCCGCGCCGCCAGCCGGTGCACGGCCAGCTCGTAGGCGGAGCGGAAGTAGCTGAGCTTCATCAGCGCGTACAGGCCCTCGGTGGCGTAGTCGGGCCCGAAACTGGCGTGGTTGAACTGAAGTTCACTGGCCACCCCGGGCAGCCGGTAGCGGCTCATCGGCGCCCACAGCACCGGGACGATGCCGCTGGTGCGCTCCGCGTCGATGGTCGCCGGATAGACCGGCCGGCGGGTGAAGGCGTGCCACTCCTGTCCGCACGGAACGCTGTTGAAGTACCGGGGCGAGTACAGCGGCACGAACACCCGGCAGGTCGCCAGCTCCTCCGACAGCCGGTCGGCCCACAACTCGCCCTGGTGCATGGACTCGTCCATGAACCCGACCGGCACCCCGGCCGGGACGGTGGTGAGTTGCAGCACCGCCTCGCACAGGTCCCGGTAGAGCTGCCGAACCCAGTGGTTCGGATCGCCGGCACCCCGCGCTCCGGCCTTCGGGGTGTGCGCGTAGGAGAGGAAGAAGTATGGCCGGGCCTCGTCCTCGTCCCAGCCCCGGTCAGTCACACGTGCCTCCCCCGGGCCCGTCGGCAACCTGGTTCCCGCAGCCCCCGTGCGGCGGGGTCTCAGTGTAGGAACGACTGACACCCCAATGGAATAGCACAACGACCCGCACGAATTGACATGACCGAAACGATGCCGCTGCGCCGTTCCCTGAGCAGTACCCTCGTTTCGGCTATCGCGAACGATCAGGGGAGACACCCGTGGACCAGCTCAACTGGCAGAGGTCGAGCTTCAGCAACGACCAGACCAATTGCCTCGAAATCGCCTCCGAGGGCGAGTTCGTCTACATCCGCGAGTCCGACAACCCCACCCACATCGTCACCACCACCCGCACCAAGCTCAACGCCTGGATCCTGGGCGCCAAGGACGGCGAGTTCGACCACTTCGTCGACCTCTGAGCCCTCACCGCAGGTAGCGGGCGGCCAGCGTCCGGGCCGTCTCGGCGATGCGGTCGCGGAGTTCGGCCGGTTCGAGGACCTCGACGTCGGCGCCGAGGCGCAGGAACTCCCCGTGGGCGTGGTCGATGGATTCGATGGGCACCCGGGCCTCCGCCCAGCCCTCGCCCGCGGGTGCCACCCCGAGGTGGCGCGCGCCCTCCGGGGTGAGCCGGACCAGCGCCTCCCCGGTGTGCAGCCGGGCCTGGAAGTCCGCCAGGTACGTCCGCCAGTACCCGGCCAGGTCGAAGCCGCCCGGCACGGCGAACTCCTCGTCCAGCTGCCGCAGTTCGAGGACCTGGTCGACCCGGTAGGTGCGCGTTCCGGACGGCCCGGCCGCGACCAGGTACCAGCGGCCCGCCTTGAGCACCAGCCCGTACGGCTCCACCCGCCGCTCGATCTCCTCCGGCGCCCGCCACCGCCGGTACCGCAGCACCACCGCCCGCCGAGCCCACACCGCCGAGGCGACCGCGGCCAGGTGCGGGGTCTCGTCCGCCTCGCCGTACCAGCCGGGGGCGTCGAGCAGGAAGCGCTCCTGGATCCGCCCGGCGTGCTCGCGCAGCTCGGCCGGGAGAGCGGCCCGCAGCTTGAGCTGGGCGGTGGCGAGCGCCTCGCCGAGGCCGAGTTCGGCGGCGGTGCCCGGAAGCGCGGCGAGGAAGGCGGCCTGCGCCTCGTCGGCCGTCAGCCCGGTGAGGCGGGTCCGGTAGCCGTCGACCAGCCGGTAGCCGCCCGCGTGCCCGGCCTCGCCGTACAGCGGGACACCGGCGGCGGCGAGCGCCTCGACGTCCCGGTAGACCGTCCGGACCGAGACCTCCAGCTCCCCGGCCAGCTGCTGGGCGGTCATCCGGCCGCGGTTCTGGAGGAGCAGGAGCAGGTTCACCAGCCGACTCGCGCGCATGCCGTCGAGTATCCCGTTCTCCACTGACAGTGGATGTCAGTGGAGCGCCCCTAACCTGCGGCGCATGAACGACTTCGACTTCTTTCACGGCTCCTGGGACGTGGCCAACCGCCGCCTCACCGCACCGCTCACCGGCGGCGGCACCTGGGAGGAGTTCCCCGGCCACACGGCGGTCCGGCCGCTGTTCGGGGGCGCGGGCAACATCGAGGAGCTCGTCTTCCCCACCCTCGACCGCCGGGGCGCGACCCTGCGGCTGTTCGACCGCGCGACCGAGCAGTGGTCGATCTACTGGTCCGACAGCCGGACCGGCCGACTGGACCCCCCGGTGATCGGCGGCTTCACCGGCGAGCGCGGCGACTTCCACGGCGAGGACACCCACGACGGCCGCCCGATCCGGGTGCACTTCACCTGGTACCGGCTCGGCCCGGACAACGCCCGCTGGGAGCAGGAGTTCTCGGCCGACGGCGGCGCCACCTGGGAGCTCAACTGGACGATGGACTTCACCCGCACCGGGCCGGCCCTGGGCGGACTCGCCACATGAGCATCGTCGAACTGCGTCAGTACACCCTGCACCCCGGCGCCCGCGAGACCCTGATCGAGCTCTTCGAGCGCGAGTTCGTGACCGGCCAGCAGGCCGTCGGCATCACCGTCGGCGGCCGGTTCCGCGACCTCGACCGCCCGGACCGCTTCGTCTGGCTGCGTGCTTTCCCCGACATGGCCGAGCGCCGCCGCTCGCTGGAGGCCTTCTACGGCGGCCCGGTCTGGCGGGAGCACCGCGACGCGGCCAACGCCACCATGGTCGACAGCGACGACGTCCTGCTGCTGCGCGGCCCCGGCTTCACGCCTCTTCCGGGCGGCCGCGAGGTGCTCGCCACGAGCTGCCACCCTGCCGACGCGGCCTCCTTCGACGCCTTCGCCGCTTGCCATTTGGGCCCGGAGCACGCCCTGCACCACACCGAGCACGCCGAGAACGACTTCCCCCAACTCCCCGTCCGCACCGGCGAGGACGTCCGCCTCTGGTTCGGCCCGGCCGCGTCGCCGTCCTGGCCGGTCCAGCGGTTGCGGCTGGAACCTGTGGCCTGACGCCGTCAAGGGCCGACGAGCTCCGCCAGCTCGTCGGCCGACTCCGGAGTCAGCCGGTAGAAACCCTGGAGGCTGACCGCGCGTTCGAGGCGGCCGTCCACCACGTACTTCAGCACTCGGCTCTGGTTCCGGCGGTTGCGCCACGTGAGCCGTTCGAGGAGCTCACCCGGTATCGGCAGGTCGAAGCGCACGGGCGTCCCGTCCACGTGGACGGCCTCGGCTCCGCAGCCGCCGGCGCCGAGCATCCGCCAGTCGTCGTGCCCGGGGAACGAAGGGTCCTGCCAGGTCGCCGGCTCGGCACCGCAGCAGTTGCCGCGCTCCAGGTCGACCACCCGCATCCGGCTCACCACGAACACCTCGCCCCGGTTGACGTGCAGCGCGTACACCTCGTCCCCGGCGCGGGCGCCCGACCAAGCAGGCAGTGATTGGTGCGCCCCGCTGAACGCGACCGGCGGCCGCTCGCCCACGCGCCCCTCCTTGCGCAGGGCACGGCAGGTCTCCTGGGTCCACAGGACGGTGAAGGCATCGGACATGCCGCGATCCTAGGAGCGGGGACGGACAATCCCGGCGCGGGCCCCGATCGACTGACGGGGCCCGCGTGCCATGGCTGGCACCTACCCCAAGCTTGGGCGCCCGATCACACTCAACCCCGGTGCCGGGCTTGAACTCGTGCAGCAGAGGGCTCGTCAAGCACGCGGCACTCGATCAACGGCGCCAAGGCCGGCGAATTCGACCACTTCGTCGCCTGCCCCCTCCTCCCCGTGCCCCGGCCCGCCGCCGGGGCACGGTGGATATCCGGTGGCACGCCCGGCGCCAGGCAGCGAAGATCGCGAGATGCATGTCTTCCTTGAGACCGAGCGGCTCGTGCTGCGCCCGTTCACCGAAGCCGACGCCGATCACCTCTTCGCCCTGGACAACGACCCCGAGGTCATGCGCTTCATCAACGGCGGTGAGCCGACCAGCCGGGAGACGGTCCAGACGAAGGTCCTGCCGCGCCTGCTCCACGACTACCCCTGCTTCGACACCCGTGGATTCTGGGCCGCCGAGGAGAAGGCCACCGGGACCTTCCTCGGCTGGTTCGAGTTCCGCCCCCTCGCCGAGCACAGCCCCGCCGTCGTGGAGCTCGGATACCGGCTGAACCAGGCGTCCTGGGGCAAGGGCTACGCCACCGAGGGGTCGCGGGAGCTGATCGACAAGGGCTTCACCGACCTCGGAGTGGAGCGGGTCACCGCGAACACCATGGCCGTCAACGCGCGCTCCCGGCGCGTGATGGAAAAGTCCGGCCTGTCGTTCCTCCGGAACTTCACCGGCGACTGGCCGGACGCGATCCCCGGCTCCGAGTACGGCGAGGTCGAGTACGAGCTCACCCGGTCCGACTGGCAGCGGCGCCGGTAGCCGCCACCCGCCGGACGGCCTACGCCCGTGCGACTGAACCGGTGCATCCAACAGCCGGGTCGGCCGTTGAGCAGGCCATGGAGACCAGGACCTGGGCCGGGCTGCTCGCCGGCACCGCCGTACTGGTGACGGGTGCGGCTCTTGCCCCCGTCGCCGGAGCGGCGGGCACGCCGACCGCACCGCACGATCCGTACACCCGTACCGAGCTGTTCTTCGGCACCGAGCGGCCCGACGGCGGTCCCGCCGTCACGGACCAGGAGTTCCAGGACTTCGTCGACTCGGTGGTCACTCCGCGCTTCCCCGCCGGTCTCACCGTCGAACAGGCGCGCGGCCAGTACCGGGACAGCCGCGGCGTCATCGAGCATGAACGGTCCTACCTGGTCACGCTGTTGTACCCGACCCCCAGGGCGAAGCCGGCGGGCGCCGCCGTCGAGGAGATCCGCCGCGCCTACGACCAGCGCTTCCAGCAGGAGTCCGTGGGCCGGGTGGACGAGTCGGTCAAGGCGTCGTTCTGACGCAGACCCGTCGGAGCCTCAGCTTCCCCTGAGTCTGTCTCACATTCGCCGAACCCACCGGGCGGCGTTGCCACTTCAGCAGTGCCGAAGTGACAACGGGCGACCGGGCGGAGGACGGGTGGGGAGCTACGCGGCCTGCTCGTTGCAGAAGACCGCCTTGATGAGGCGGTCGAGCGCCTTCGGGAACTCCTGCGCCGGGTCCGCGTCGGAGTCGCCGGTGGTCAGCCCGGCGGTCAGGGTCCGGCCGCCGTCCGGGGTACCGATCATCAGCGCGCCGTAGCCGCCGGGGGCGCCGCCGTTGTGGTGGACGATGGTGACGTCACCGTTGTCCGGGCCCAACTCCTGCACGAACAGGCCCAGTCCGTAGCCGAGCATCCCGTGCGGCGTCCGCATCTCGTCCAGCAGTGCGGCCGGGAGGAGCCTGCCGCCGAGCAGTGCGGCGAAGAACACGTGCAGGTCCCGGGTGGTCGAGATCATGTCCCCGGAGCCGGTCAGCAGCGAGAGGTTCTGGCGGGCGACGTCGACCACCTTCCACTCCTCGCCGTCCTGGTAGCGGTAGTAGCCGTGGGCGTGCGGGCCGGGGATCTCCGGCGAGTTGCCCGGCACCACGGTGCCCCGCAGCCCGAGCGGCCGCAGGATCCGCCGCTGCATCTCCTCGGCGTACGTGCGGCCGGTGAGCGCCTCGATCAGCAGCACGGCCAGCGTGTAGTTGGTGTTCGAGTAGCTCTGGCCGGTCCCCGGCTCGAACCGCGCCGGCTTGGACAGCGCGAACTGCACCAGCTCATCCGGCTGGTAGTCGTGGAACCGGTTGTCCACCCACGCCTTGCCCACCGAGGGCAGCCCCGGGACGAACGTCCCCTCCGCGTCGAGCTCGCCGGTGCAGTTGTAGACGCCGCTGGTGTGCTGCAGCAGCATCCGCACGGTGATCCGCTCGTCCAGCCCGAACCGGGGCACGTGCTCGGCCACCGGGGAGTCCAGTTCGATCACGCCGTCGGCCACCAGGTGCAGCACCAGGGACGCGACGAAGGTCTTGGTGGTGCTGCCCACCCAGAACTGCCCCTCCGTGGACGGCTTGGCGCTCTCGCCGAGCTTGTGCACCCCGGCGCTGCCGACCCACTCACCGCGCTCGTCGTGCACCCGCATCTGCACCCCGGCGAAGCCGGCGTCGACGAAGTCCTGGATGGCCTTCTGCAGCTCCGGACGATCCTGCGCGGCGCCCTGCTTGCTCATGATCGTTCCCCCTCTTCCGCGGCTCGGCCCCTTCGGCCTCCGCTTTCCGACAACAGAAACGCTACGTTGCGTTCGATGGATCAGCAACAGCCAAACCGCTCAACACCCCATTACTGCAGGTGGATATCGAGGAATCGTTGCAACGGCGCTGTCGGAAATGCAACGGCACCCATCCCATTCGTTGCAATGGATTGAGAGTGAACGCTATGGCGGCGGCGCCGGGGCGCACGAACGAGCCGACCAGCCGGGAGACGGTCGGGTTGGTCCGATTGGTCGGATCTGCCGGTGGGTCGCTCCGAGACGCTCCGGGCGGCGGCAGAGGCGAGGTTAAGAATGCGGTCGGATGGCAGTTCGCCATTCGACCATCCGTGAACATCAGCCTCAGGAGCCACGATGCGCCCCGTCAGAGCAGCCTGTCTCGGCACGGCCACTGCGATGGCCGCCCTTCTCGCCTGTGCCCCCGTGGCGGCCGCCGCCGCGACGGACACCGATTCCGCCCACGCCGAGGGCAGAGACCGGGTCTTCACGATCATCGGCCGGCTCGCCGAGGAGACCCACTTCCCCGTCAACCCCGGCGGCGCCCCCGCCCAGGGCGATCGGGCCGTCTTCCGCTCGATCCTCTTCGACGAGGACGGCAAGCAGATCGGCGACACCGGCGGCACCTGCACCACCACCCGGGTCGACAACGGCGGAGCGGAGGAGTGCGTCGTGACCTACAACCTCCCGGGCGGCCAGCTCTCCGTGCAGGGGATGGTCTTCGGCTTCCTCAACCCGGGCCCTCCCCCTTCGTTCGACAACGGGATCACCGGCGGCACCGGGAAGTTCGACCGGGCTCGTGGCCAGATCCACGCCGACACGATCGCTCCGGGCACGAGGCGCTTCACGATCGACCTCGACCGCTGACTGCCCCTGGCTCCGCCCCCGCCCGGTGAAGGCCAGCGGGGGCTCGTTTACGTCACGCGGCGCTCAGCGGTCCGATCCCGGACCGTCGCCGCGTGCGGCATGGCCGGCCCACAGCCACGGACGGCCAGGCGGGGGCGGGGCGAGGAACGGCGGGATCAGGTGGCGGCGGGGGTGGTGCGGAGGAACCGGTCGGCGAGGTCGACGGCCTCCCGCACCGGCATGAGACGGCAGTCGGCGGTACCGATGCGGGCGGTGGTGACGCCGGTGGCGGCCGCGAGGACGCGGGCGCCGAGGTCGGCGAAGTGCAGATCATCCAGGTCGGGGGCCTGGAAGGTGGTCCAGCCGTCGGGGGCGACGCAGCGGTACTCGCGGACCTGCACACCGGGCTGGCGCAGGTCGGCGAGGTGGAAGGCGGTGAAGCGGGCCATCCCGACGCCGAGCTGCAGCACCCGGGCGTCGAGGTCGTAGAGGCGGCCGAGGGGCGAATCCGGGCCCAGGTGGGAGGTGAGCGGATGGTGAGCGGTGATCTCCGCCGCTGACGGGCCCAGGGCCGCCCAGGAGGTCTGCGGGTGGCTGCTGCGGAGGGCGCCGGGCCGGGTGCGGATCTCCTCGGACAGCGCGCCCACGGTCGGGGAGGCCGGGGTGGTGGCCGGATCGAAGCGCGGCATCCGGGCCTGGTACTCGGCCACTTCCGCCGCGGAGAGCCCGGCAACGGCGCACTGGTGGATCCGCGAGGTGGAGGAGTTCTCGGGCGTGGCGGTGAAGGCCACCAACGTGCCGTCGGGGCCGAGGGCTTCGGACAGGGCGTCGACCACACCGCCTGCCCCGCCCTCGACCGGCCCGAGCGTCCGTAGCGAGGCCTGGACGTGCAGCACCATGCCGGGACGGACACCCAGTTCGGTGAATGCGGCAGTGAGAGCGGCAACGGACAGCACGGCGACTCCTTCGAATCAGGCCTCGGCGAGGCGGAGTTGGCTGCGCTCCTGCCGCGCCCGCTCGGCATCCCGCTCGGCCGAGGCAGGCAGCGGCACCGCGAGCCACGGGGAGACGCTTTCCCGCATCCCGTCCGCGAAACGCCGACCGAGCGCGGTCAGCGCCCCCGACTCGGCCAAGCGCTCGACCGCCTCCGCCGTGTACCGCCGCCAGAGCGCGAACTGCGCCCGCGCCCGGTCGGCGGCCTCGCCCGGCAGCCCGTCGTACGCGGCCGTACGCGTGCCCCAGTACTCGGTCACCGCCAGGTGCGCGTACGTGCCCTGGAGCAGCCCCTCCAATGGACGCGGATCGGGCCGCCAAGGCGCGAAGTACAGCCGGTCGTCGGCCCGGTCGTAGAGGTCGAACAGGTCGAGCACCGCACCCAGCTTCACGTGCTGGAACTCGTGCGCGAGCAGCAGCGCCAGCGTCGGCGCCGTCGAGGGCCGCGCGATGCCCACCGCACCGTACGCCTGCCGGGCCGCCGAGCTCACATCCCGACCAGCCGGCCCCGGCCGCAGCGGGGTCACCGTCCGCAGCCCGGCCCGGATGCCCTCCGCGTACCCGGGCAGATCCCGCCCGAGCAGCTCCCAGGCCTCCCGCAACGCGCCTGTCCAGCCGAGCAGTTCGCCGTCCGGGAGCCGCCCAGCCACCGCGTGGCCGTGGCTGTCCCGCAACGGGTCGACATCCTCCAGCACAACCGTCCACCCGCCCGCCAGCCGGACCCGCCGCAGCGGCTGGTCGTACGAGGTGAACACCGACCCGTCCGAGGCCCGCACCTCGAACCCGTCCGCGAGACCGGTGACCACCGCCTCCCCGTCCGGTACGGCGATCCGCCCCAGCGTCGGCAGGTGCAGCCACCCGCCCCGCACCGGCACCGCGACCGCGTCCCCCCGCCCGGCCCGCACCGCCGCCGCGGCCGCCAACGCCGCCAACTCCCCGAGCCCGACCGACAGGTCACCGCCGAGGCTCCGCGCCGCCCAGGCCCGCGTGTACGGATGCGCCAGCACCGCGTCCACGGCCGGATCCTTCGCGGCATCCAGCTCCGACAGCAGCCCCCACGCCTCGGATCGCCCCTGCCCGGAGGCGTCCCAGGCGGCCGCCAGCATCGCCCGGACCAGCGTCAGCTGCGAGCGGCCGAGGGCAGCGACGGTGTCCGCACCCCCGTACCCCCGGGCCAGTTCGTCCAGTTGCTCGGGGGTGGGAGCGGCCGGCAGCACCGGCTCACTCCCCTGTGCCGGGACGGACGGAGAACCGCCCGTCCCCGCAATGCCGTTGATGAGCGTCAAGAGATCACCGCAGTAGACAGAAGGATTGTCGAAGCCGGTGTCCGCCCGGTACCGGTGGGCGTACAGGCCGCCACCGCACGAACGGACCACGGGGCAGGCACGGCAGTCGGCGCTCAGCCCGGCCAGACCGGATTGGCGGGCGGCGATGCCGGGGTGGAGGGCGAGGTCGTCGAGACTGTGCTCGAAGACGTTCATCCCGGTGGCGGGCGCGCCGTCGTACGCGGTCTTCAGGCTGTCGACCTGCTCGAAGGCCCCGTCCGTCTCCAGCACCGCCAGGTCCGAGGGCTCCAGGCCCAGTGACTCGGTGAGGCTGGAGAGCCCGCGCCGAGTCCGGTGCACGGACTCGAAGGTGCGCACGGCGAACGGTCGCCGGTCCGATTCCCACAGCCTGTGGACGGTGAGCAGCCAGTCGGCGTACGGGGTCTCGCCGCCGCCCGGGACCCGCTTCGGCGGCTCCTCCCAGGTGGCGTGCGGGAGCAGGAAGTCGACGGCCGGGGGCCGGAGTTCGGCCAGCGCCCGGTACACGGCCACCGGGTCGTTCTCGACGTCGATGGTGCACAGCAGCCCGGCGAACAGGTGCCGGTACTCAGGCCTGCGCAGCCGCTCGACGGCCCGCAGCACCATCGGGTGGCTGCTGCGCCCGTCGGCGAAACGCCGGTGGCGGTCGTTGGCGGCCTTGTCGCCGTCCAGGGAGATGCCGACCTTCACGTCCAGTTCGGCGAAGAGTTCGCAGTAGGCATCGGAGAGTTGGACGCCGTTGGTGTGGATGCGCAGGTCCAGCGCGCAGCCGGGCGGCAGCGCCGCCCGGAGCGCCTCGGCGGCGTGGCGCAGACGGTCCGGGCCGGCTAGCAGGGGTTCTCCCCCGTGCAGGACGACCCGGACAACAGGCAGCCGGTGGGCGGCCGCGTGCTCGCCGATCCGTTCGGCGATGGTGTTCAGGACTTCTTCACCGATGACCTTGGGGCGTCGCCGCCAACTGGTGTCGGCGTGCTCGTACACGTAGCAGTGATCACAGGCGAGATCACACCGGCTGTGGACCTTCACCACGAATAGGCTGAAGGGCCGGGGAGTTGGCGTCATGGTCGATCGGGATTCAGCTCAGGTGACGGACGGCGGCCGATCAGATGCAGGAGTTGAAGGCCGCGACCGGCACCCCGGCGTCAGGGAGGGCTCGCCGGATGCTCGCATAGAGTTCTTCGGCGCCGATCTGGGCGAAATCGCCCAATGACGGGTGATCCTCGACCTGAGGATCCTGCGACTCCGTCAGTTCCGTGCGGGGCTTGATGTCCAGTGCGGGTGTCATGTTCGATTCTCTTCCACGATGGGGGTTAGAGAGAAGCAGCGCCGGGTATACACCTCGGCTTGGTCGCAAGGGTACTGCGCACGTGCCAGCCGCGATGCTCCCTTGCGCAGTCCTAACTGCCCGTTATCCCCTCCATGCTGCGAACTCTCGCCAAAAGTTCATCCATTCGGCGGTCGCGCGAAAGCACCTGACCGGCGCATGGGCGCTCAGGTCGGCGCTGATCACACCGGTGGCGCCTCCACGAAGATGTCCGCCCGTCCGACAGTGCCGGAGACGCCGGCTTCACGGCCCGCCCGGCTCAGCGCCAGGTTGTCGAGCGCCGCCCGGGTGTCGGGGTGGTCCGGCCCCAGCGAGTCCGTCAGCACCGCCGCGGCCCGCTCGTCCAGTTCCCGCGCGCCGTCCGCATCACCCGCGGCCAGCAGCGAGTTGGCGTGGTTCAGCAGCGCCGCCCCGACGTACCGGTGCCACTCCCCCAGCCGCTCCAGCAGCCCCTCCAGCACCCGCCCGGACAGCGCCACGGCCTCCTCCGTACGGCCGTCCCGCCGCAGCAGCACCGCGAGGTTCCCGGCGGCGAGCAGGGTGGTCGGGTACTCCTCGCCGAGGTGGTCTCGGTGGTATTCGAACACGGCCCGGGCCAGCTCGACCGCCCGCCCGGTGTCGCCCAGCGCCGCGAGGTCGGCGGCGAGGTTGCCGGCGGCGGCCGCGGTCGCCGGGTGGTCGGCGCCGTGCCGGGCCAGCAGTCGGCGGTACGCCTCCTCGTCGGCGGACCGCGCCTCCTCGTACCGGCCGAGCCTCAGCAGGGCGCCGCCGAGGTGGCGCAGGGCCCTGAGGGTGTCGTCGTGGTCCTCGCCGTAGCGCGCTCGAAAGCGCTCGACGGCGTCCGAGAGCGCTGCCCGCGCCTCCTCGTACCGGCCGGCCTCGCGCAGGGCACGGGCCCGGTTGATCCCGGACTGGAGGGGGTACAGGTCGTCCTCGCCGAAAGCCGCCCGTTGCCGGGCCATGGCGGTCGAGTGGCCTTCGAGGGCGCGGTCGAGGTCGCCGGACACGAAGTCGGAGACGCCCAGGTTGTTGAGACTCATCATGGTGCGCGGATGGTTCGGCCCGAGGACCCGCTCGGCGGCCTCCAGCGTCCGCCGGTCGAGCGCCTGCGCCTCGGTATAGCGGCCGAGTTGGCGCAGATCGGCGCCGAGGCCGCCGGCCGCGGCGAGGGTGTGAACGTGGTCGGGCCCGAGCAGTTCGGTGAGCCGCTCCCACGCCTCCCGGTCGATCCGGTACGCCTCCTGGGCCGCGCCTTGGAGCCGCAGCACGTTGCCGAGCTCGACCCGCAGCAGCAGCGCCGTCAGCTCCTCCCTGCCCCACTCGGCCAGCGCCCGCCCGGCGAGCTCGCGGGCCTCCTCCAGCAGCCCCCGGTGACGCAGGTAGCGCACCGAGGCGGTGATCCACCGCCGCACCTCCGGGTCCGCGCTCTCCACCGCCCCGGACGGCTCCAGGTGCGGCAGCAGCGCCGCGAACCCGGGCCAGTCCTCCGCCCTGTCCGGGTTTCCGGAGCCGACCAGCGCCAGGGCTCCGTGCACGGCGGCCCGGATCGTGGGCCGGTCCGCCTCGGCCACCTGGTCGCGCAGCAGTGCCTGGACGATCCGGTGCACCGCGAGCGTCCCGCCGCCCTCGGCGTCGTAGCGGACCAGGCCGTACTGGTGGACGGTGCGCAGGATCTCACCGATCGCCAGCCGTTCGTCCTCGCCCCGCGGGGGCCGGATCGCCCCGACGGCCGGTTCGCTGTAGAACAGCTCGATCGGGATGGCATCCGGTCCGAGGAAGCCGCAGAGCTCCAGCAGCCGCATCGCCGGGGCGTTGATCCGGCGCAGGTCGGCACCGGCGATCCGGGCGGTGGCGGCGATGGCGGCCGGGCCGTCGCCCGGGACGGGTCGGTCGAGCACCTCGGTGAGCGCCCCGTCCAGCAGTTGCAGGTAGGTGGCGGCCGGAATCGGGGTCTCCTGGAGCCAGCGCGCGGCCTGGTCGACGGCGAGCGGCAGGTCGCCCAGCCGGTCGGCGATCGGCTCCGCCTCCTCCGGCCGGATCGCGGGGTTGAACCGCCGCAGCAGCCGCACACTCTCCACCCGGTCGAACACGTCGACCTCGGTGCGGCCGGAGTGCCGGGCCCAGCGCCGGTTGCGCGAGGTCACCAGCACGTGCCCGTCCACGGTCCCCGCGGGTAGCCACGACGCGAGCCGATCCGGGTCCTCGGCGTTGTCGAAGACCAGCAGCCAGCGTCCGTACGGCCGCCCCTGGTCCAGGTGGACCAGCAGCTCGCGGGCGGCCCGCTGGACGTTCTCGTCGGCGGGCAGCCCGAGGGTGGCGGCGAGTTCGGCGAGCTGCCGCGGGACGTCGGTGGGCTCCTCGGCCCGGATCCACCAGGCGACGTCGTACCCGGCCGCGAAGCGGTGCGCGTACTCGGCGGCGGTCTGCGACTTGCCGACCCCGCCCATGCCGTACAGCACCTGCACCGGTACGGCGGCGGGCCGCCCGGTGAAGCGGTCGCGCAGCCGTTCGAGCAGGCTGCCGCGGCCGGTGAACGCGGGGTCGCGCGGCGGCAGCGAGTGCACCGCCGGACGGCCGCCGGGGAAGCGGGCGGGCGGTGCGGGCTCCTCCTCGGACTCGACCCAGCGGCCGACGCCGGGCGGCGGTCCGAGCAGCTCGAACAGCCGGGACTCCGCCGATTCGGCCACGCAGTCGGCCAGTTCGACCACCGCCCGCCCGTCGAAGGGTTCCGGCAGCGGTTCGGCGGCCACCGACACCGCCGCCAGCGCGCCCTCCTCCCCGTCACCGAACCGGCGCCACAGCTCGCCCGCCCGCGGCAGGGCCAGGTACTCGGGTGACAGCAGAGCCAGCATCCGCCCGTCCCCGTCCAGCGGCCGGTCGGCCTCCGGCAGTTCGCCGGAGGCGTCCGGCGGGACGGCCGCGCTGTGGAGCGTGGCCAGGTAGCCGAACCCGGTCAGCGCCGCGGCGGCCCACTCCGCCCACATCCGGTCCCCGGGGGCGTAACTCAGGTACACCCGGCGGGACCTGGACCGTCCGGGCCGCAGGTAGGCCGCGTAGAGCCGGCGGCGGACCCGGTCCGGGACGGGCCGCAGCTCACGCACCCGGCCGTCGGTGAGCCAGTCCGCCAGCCGCTCGTACGCGCCGAGCAGGCTGCGGTGCTGCCGGGGCCGGTCGGCGACGGTGGCCGGCACCTCCTCGTAGGCGTAGAAGGGCTTGTAGGGCACCTCCACGTCGCGCCAGTAGGCGTCCGTGCGCTCGCTGCCGAGCCAGCGGTCCAGGTAGGGCGCGAAGGCCTCCCGGACGAAGTCGCGTCCGGCCGCGAGCCCGGCCCGCTCGGTCTCCTCCACCCGCATCGGCACCGGGAGCACCCGGATGTCGCGGATGTCCGCCTCGGCGATGGCGTGCGCCGCGTCGACGCCGCCCCGGATGCTCTGGGCGCTGAGGGTGAAGCAGTCGACCACGGTGTCGGGCAGCACCACGGTGCAGATGCCCGAGGTGTCGCTGACCCCGGTCCTGCTGTCGATCAGCACATAGTCGTACGAACTGGTCCACTGCTCGCGCAGGGCCGCCAGGAACTCGGACCCGCGGATGTCGCTGCGGGTGTAGAAGCTGCGCCAGTTGAAGCTGGTGACGGCCGCCGAGTAGGCGCCGTCCTGCCGCCCGGCCGGCATCAGGTCGAGGCGGCCGCCGGCCGGCAGGTCGAGGGCGAGGCCGCACAGGTGCTCGTCGAGCCGGCCGGGTGCGCTGAGCCACTCACGCGGTCCGAGGGCCGGTGCGTCGGCGGGGCGCGGCAGAGCCTGGTCGACGTAGCCGCGCAGCAGGTCGATCAGGCCGGGGGTCCCGCGCAGTTCGGGGTCGATCAGCAGCGGGTGGTAGTAGCGGTGCAGGCCGGGGGCTTCGAGGTCCCAGTCCACCACCAGGACGCGCAGGCCCTGGCTGGCCAGGATCCAGCCGAGGTTGGCCAGCGCCATGGTCCGGCCGGTGCCGCCCTTGAAGGAGTAGAAGGTCACGATCGAGCCGGTCGCGGGTGGGGCCGCGGCGGCCTCCACGGCCGTCGGAAGGGCCTGGTCGGCGGTCATGGCTGCGGCTCTCCTCGGCTCGGCGGGTCGGTGGCGGACAGCGGGTCGGCGGCGGACCTCGGCGGGTTGACGACGGGTCTCGGTGGAGCGCTGGGCCGGGGCGGCAGTGGCCGCGGCTCCGGTCGCCCGGCCGGGATGGTCAGCCCGGGCATCGTCGGCGCCCCCGGTTCGAGTCCGAACGAGGCCCGGACGGCGTACGGATCACCGTCCTCGCCCTCGTCCGCCTCGTCCAGCAGCCGGTTCTGGGCGACCGTCACGGATCGCAGGAGCTCGCTCTCGAAGCGTTCCCGGGACACCCTCACCCGGAAGAGAGGTTCCGGCCCGGAACGGTGCAACCAGTTGCGCGGGAACACCGCGCGCACCCCGCCCCACAACTGCGCGCGGGCAGGCCCCTCGGGCGGGTCGTCGGTGCCGGTGGGCACCAGAACGCCGGTGACCGGGTGGTTCTGGTCGTCGTACTCGCGCAGCGCCTGCCGGTACGGCTCCCGCCCGGCCGACCACGGGTCCACCAGCAACACGCTGACCTGGTTGTTCTCCCGGGCCCGGTCGAGGTCCCGGGCGAGTCCCGGGCCGACCTCGTCCAGGGTCGTGATGTGCCCGGCCCGGGTGATCACCTGCTGGGCCCGGGCCACCAGCGAGGGCACGGTCGGCGGGTGGTACGGCGCCCAGTCCCAGGGCTGCGCCCCGTACCAGCCGCCTCCTTCGACCGGTCCTGACCGGCCGTCATCACGCCCGCCCCGCCTTGCCGCCACGAACAGCCGGACCAGGCCCGGGCGGGCCGGCGGCAGCTCCGTGGCGGACACCGGGAAGCAGCCCTCCACCGCCCCCAGGTCCAGGGACGGCAGCTCGCTGAGGTGCTGCCCGGCCGCCTCCCGCACCCGCTCGGCGATCGCCTTGACCACCCGCAGGTAGTCCGGCCCGTACGGATCCGCGCGCAGCAGGGCCCGCAGCCCACCGGCGGCGTAGGCCTCGCCCAGGTCGTGCTGGACGTACTGGATCCGCAGCACCTCGGCCGGCAGCTCCTCGGGCAGCGGTTCCCAGAGCACCGGGATCAGCGCGGGCACCGTACGGCCGGTCAATTCACGGTGCCGAAGCACCCGTTCGTGGAAGGCGGTCCACTCCTTGCCGCAGTACGGGCTGGCGAAGTACGCCGGGGAGTACAGCGCGACCAGGGTGCGGCAGCCGGCGACCGTCCCGGAGAGCTGCTGCTCCCAGTCGTCGCCCAGGCGTAGCCGCTCGGTGTCCCGGTAGCCGAGCCCGTCGGGGCGGGCCTGCGGTTCCATCCTGGCCAGTTCGTCCTTCAGGTCGCTGAAGAACTGGTCCACGAAGGTACCGCCGACCAGGTGGTCCCGATGCGCGTAGCTGAAGAAGAAGAACGGTTCCACCGCACCCCCGGCCACAACACCCCCTGGTCCGCCGACCGGCCTACCGTACCGGGGAGTTGGCCGGAATCGGAGTGGGGCGCCGAGGCGGGTGGCCGCCGCCCGGAGCCGGCCCCCGCCCTCACGGGCAGAGGCGCTCCACCCGCCACCCCGCCGGGCGGGAGGGGTCGGAGAGGTAGCGGAGGCGGTCGTGCAGGCGGTTCTCGCGCCCCTGCCAGAACTCGACGATCGAAGGGATCACCCGGTAGCCGCCCCAGAACGGCGGGACGGGGACGCCCTCGCCCTCGGGGTAGCGGCGTTCCAGTTCGGCGTAGCGCTGTTCGAGGACGTCCCGGCCGCTGACCGGGCTGGACTGCTCGCTGGCCCAGGCGCCGAGTTGGGAGCCGTGCGGGCGGGTGCGGAAGTAGGCGGCGGTCTCGTCCCGGCCGACCTTCTCGACCCGGCCCTGGACGATCACCTGGCGGGCCAGCGCGATCCACGGGAAGAGCAGCGCGCCGTGCGGGTTCGCGGCGAGCTCGGAGCCCTTGCGGGAGCCGTAGTTGGTGTAGAAGACGAAGCCGCGCGCGTCGTAGCCCTTGAGCAGGACGGTGCGCGAGCTGGGCCGCCCCTCGGCGTCGGCGGTGGAGAGCACCATGGCGTTGGGCTCCACCACCCCGGCGTCGTCCGCCTCGAGGAACCAGCGGGTGAACTGGCTGATCGGCTCGGGCGCGAGCTGCTCCTCGACCAGGCCCTCGTGGGTGTAGTGCTTGCGCATCACGGTGAGGTCCGGACCGGGGCGGGGCTCATCGGCCAGGGTCCGGTTGGCGGGGCTCAGGGGCGTCGACTGGGCGCGTTCCGGGGTCTGCACGCCAACATCATCCCGTACGACAAGCAACCGGCACCGCTACCTCCGGACAAACCCCGGCCGGAGATAGGGTGACTCGCCACCGCTTGGCCGCCCGCCGTGCGGGGAATTGTCCGGAACCGGGTGTTTGGTTCCGGGTCTCCCCCGGGCACGACCGACCCTCGGCGGAAAAGTCAACCGGGCCCACGGGCAACATCACCATGGTGGTGTATGGCGCAATGCACCCCGTGCCTGTCACTCTGGCACCGAGTGCCAACCACGATTCGGTCACTGGCGCGCCGCCCCACCACGGCGGAGCACCGATCGCAGAACTGAAGGAGCCGTCGTATGTCCGACTTCGTACCCGGGCTTGAGGGAGTCGTCGCGTTCGAGAGCGAGATCGCCGAACCCGACCGTGAAGGCGGCGCGCTGCGGTACCGCGGTGTCGACATCGACGACCTGGTCGGCCACGTCTCCTTCGGCCACGTGTGGGGCCTGCTGGTGGACGGCAAGTTCAACCCCGGCCTGCCGGCCGCCGAGCCCTTCCCGATCCCCGTGCACTCGGGCGACATCCGGGTCGACGTCCAGTCCGCGCTCGCCATGCTCGCCCCGGTCTGGGGCCTCAAGCCGCTGCTCGACATCTCCGCCGAGCAGGCCCGTGACGACCTCGCCCGCGCCGCCGTGATGGCGCTGTCCTACGTCGCCCAGTCCGCCCGCGGCCAGGGCCTGCCGATGGTCCCGCAGAGCGAGATCGACAAGGCCGAGACGGTCGTCGAGCGGTTCATGATCCGCTGGCGCGGCGAGCCGGACCCGAAGCACGTCAAGGCCGTCGACGCCTACTGGACCTCGGCCGCCGAGCACGGCATGAACGCCTCCACCTTCACCGCCCGGGTCATCGCCTCCACCGGCGCCGACGTCGCGGCCGCGCTCTCCGGCGCGGTCGGCGCGATGTCCGGCCCGCTGCACGGCGGCGCGCCGTCCCGCGTGCTGGGCATGATCGAGGAGATCGAGCGCACCGGCGACGCCGTCAAGTGGGTCAAGGACGCGCTGGACAAGGGCGAGCGCCTGATGGGCTTCGGCCACCGCGTCTACCGCGCCGAGGACCCGCGCGCCCGCGTGCTGCGCCGCACCGCCAAGGAGCTCGGCGCGCCGCGCTTCGAGGTCGCCGAGGCGCTGGAGAAGGCCGCGCTGGAGGAGCTGCACAACCGCCGCCCGGACCGCGTGCTGGCCACCAACGTCGAGTTCTGGGCCGCCATCATGCTGGACTTCGCCGAGGTCCCGGCGCACATGTTCACCTCGATGTTCACCTGCGCGCGCACGGCGGGCTGGTCGGCGCACATCCTGGAGCAGAAGCGCACCGGTCGCCTCGTGCGCCCGTCCGCGCGTTACGTGGGCCCCGGCCCGCGCCGCCCCGAGCAGGTCGAGGGCTGGGACGCCATCGCCCGCTGAGCGCGCTGAGCGCGTTCCCGCGCACCACCTCTGACCAGCGGGTCCGGCCTCGGCCGGGCCCGCTGTCGACGTCCGGCGGGCAGTGAAGATCACAGTCTCAGCGGGCGGACGACCGTACCCCGGGCGAGCCCCCGGCCGGTAGGCTGCGCGCGTGGCTCAGATCCAGATCCCCGCTGACATCAAGCCCGCAGACGGCCGTTTCGGCTGCGGACCGTCCAAGGTGCGCCCCGAGGCACTGAGTGCCCTCGCCGCCACCCAGACCTCCCTGCTCGGCACCTCGCACCGCCAGGCCCCGGTCAAGAACCTGGTCAAGCGCGTGCGCGAGGGCGTGAGCAGCCTCTTCTCGCTGCCGGAGGACTACCAGGTCGTCCTCGGCAACGGCGGCTCCACGGCCTTCTGGGACATCGCCGCCTTCGGCCTGGTGCGGGAGAAGTCCCAGCATCTGGACTTCGGCGAGTTCTCCTCGAAGTTCGCCTCCTCGGTCAAGGCCGCGCCGTGGCTGGCCGAGCCGACCGTGATCAAGACCGCCCCGGGCACCCACCCGCTGCCGGTCGCCGAGGCGGGCGTGGACGTCTACGGCCTCACCCACAACGAGACCTCGACCGGCGTCGCGATGCCGATCGAGCGCCCGGTGGGCGCGGACGAGGGCTCGCTGGTCCTGGTGGACGCCACCTCGGGCGCCGGCGGCCTGCCGGTGGACATCACCGAGACCGACGTCTACTACTTCGCCCCGCAGAAGTCCTTCGCCTCCGAGGGCGGCCTGTGGCTGGCCACCTTCTCCCCGGCGGCCCTGGAGCGCGCCGCCGAGATCGCCGGCTCCGGCCGCTACATCCCGCCGTTCTTCTCGCTGCCGACGGCCATCGACAACTCGTCGAAGGACCAGACGTACAACACCCCGTCGATCGCCACCCTGTTCCTGCTGGCCGACCAGCTGGAGTGGCTGAACGGCAACGGCGGGCTGGACTGGGCCGTCGCCCGTACGGCTGATTCCTCGTCCCGACTGTACGCCTGGGCCGAGAAGTCCTCCTTCGCCAACCCGTTCGTGGCGAACCCGGCCGAGCGCTCCCAGGTGGTCGGCACCATCGACTTCGACGAGTCGGTGGACGCCGCCGCGGTCGCCAAGGCACTGCGTGCCAACGGCATCGTGGACACCGAGCCGTACCGCAAGCTGGGCCGCAACCAGCTGCGCATCGCGATGTTCCCGGCGATCGACCCGGCGGACGTCGAGGCGCTCACCCAGTGCATCGACTACGTGGTCGAGCAGCTCTGACCGCCGCGTCCCCGAGACACGGCTGAGGGCCACCGCCTGCGGGCGGTGGCCCTTCGCGCTTGTCCGGTCCACCGGTCGGCTCCGGTTCACCGGTCGGCCCCGGCCTGTCCGGGTCGGCTCCGGCCTACCGGTTGACGAGTGAGCTGATCAGCACGATGACCAGCAGCAGCACCAGGGTGCCGGAGACGATGCGCATACGAGTCTTGGGATCCACGGTCAACGAGCGTACCTCCGGCTCACACCCGAGCCGACCCGAGCCCTCAGCTCCAGTCGGCCAGCGCCCAGGAGCGCAGCGACGCGTAGTGGGTGGCGCCCCCGTCCTGGCGGCTCTCCATCAGGTGCAGCTCGGCGGCCTCCCACTCCGGCCCCCGGTACTCCGCCAGCGCCGCCGCCAAGGCGTCCAGCTCGGCCGCGGCGACCCGCTGGACGGCCCGCCGCTGGCCGCGGTGGGAGCCGGCCCGGGCCAGCGTGAGGTGCGGGTGGAAGGCGAAGGCGTCAGTGTCCCCGGTCGCCTCGGCGGTGGCCTCGGCGACCGCCTCCGCGAGCCGGCGCAGCGCCCAGGTCTGGCCCTCCACCCCGGCCCAGAGCACCCGGTCGCCGAACCGGCCGGCGCCCGCGATCCGCAGCCGGTGCACCGGGTGCACCTCTGCGACGGCGGCCAGGCCGGTCTCCAGCTCGGGCAGCCGCTCGGCCGGCACCTGGCCGAGGAAGGCCAGGGTGAGGTGCCAGCCCTCGGCGGTGGTCCAGCGCAGCCGGTCCGCCCCGGGCAGCCCGCGCACCGGGGCGACGGCGTCGGCGAGCCCCTGCAGCGCCGTGACCGGCGGGAGGACCGCCACGAACAACCTCATGGGCCAATCTTCCCTCGATCGGCCGTTTGGAGTAGAACGGTCGTCCATGAAGATCCGCAACGGGGGTCCCGCGGACATCCCCGACATCCTGTCCCTGCTCGACGGCGCCGTGTCCTGGCTGGCCGGCCAGGGCCGCACCGGCCAGTGGGGCGACCAGCCGTTCAGCACCAACCGGGCCCGGGTCGACCAGGTCTCCTCGTACGCCGCCGAGCCCTTCCTGATCCGCCTCGCCGTGGACGACGACGGCCGCACGGTCGGCTGCTGCGTACTCTCCGAGGAGCGCGGCCGGTGGATCCCCGCCGTGGACGAGCGCGAGCTGTACGTCCGCAACCTGGTCACCGACCGCAGCCGCAAGGGCTCCGGCATCGGCGCCGCGCTGATCGCCGACGCGATCGAGGAGACCCGCCGACGCGGCATCGGCCTGCTGCGGGTGGACTGCTACGGCGGCGCGGACCGCAGGCTGGTCGCCCAGTACCGGGCGCTCGGCTTCACCGAGACCGAGGCCTTCGAGGTCGAGCAGCCGACCGGCATCTGGCCGGGCCAGGTGCTGGCCATCCGTCTCTGACGCACGGCAGGACCCCCGGGAGGACAAGCCCCGGGGATCCTGGCGACCTAATCTCTGACGATACGTCAGCAGGCCGGAGCCAGCTCCGACTTGCTCGCCGTGCGGGTCCGCGGCACGACGGCCACCACCCGGCCGCCACGGCCCGGGTGCAGGTCGAAGCGCACCCGCAGGTCCGCGCTGCGGGCCAGCACCAGGCCGACGGCGGCGGCCGCCAGCGCGGACACCACGCCGCAGGCCAGCAGGCCGAGCCGGGGCCCGTACGAAGCGGTGACCCAGCCGACGATCGGGGCGCCGATCGGCGTGCCGCCGGTGAAGACCAGCACCAACAGGCCCATCACCCGACCGCGCATCTCGGGGTCGGTGGCCAGCTGCAGCGAGGAGTTGACCGAGGTGTTGAAGCTCAGCCCGAACACCCCGATCAGCATCAGCAGCAGCGCGAAGGTCCAGTAGTCGGGCGCGAAGGCCGCGACCACCTCCAGGGCGCCGAAGGCCAGCGCTGCGCCGACCAGTCGACGCAGCCGCGGCGCGCCCCGACGGGCGGCGAGCAGCGCACCGGCCAGCGAGCCGACCGCCATCGCGGTGTTCAGCAGACCGTACTGCCCGGCGCCCACCTTGAAGGTGTCGTACGCGAAACCGGACAGCAGTGTCGGGAAGTTGAAGCCGAAGGTGCCGATGAACCCGGCCAGCACCATCGGCCAGAGCAGCTCGGGCCGCTCCTTCACGTAGCGCAGGCCCTCGCGCAGCTGGCCCTTCTCGCGGGCGATCGGCTCGGTCGGGCGCAGCTCGCTCTCCCGCATCGCGAGCAGCCCGCCGATCACGGCGGCGAAGGACAGCGCGTTGACGGCGAACGCCCAGCCGCTGCCGACCGCGGCGATCAGCAGACCCGCGACGGCCGGGCCGACCAGGCGGGCGGTCTGGAAGTTCGCGGCGTTCAGGCTGACGGCGTTGGCGAGGTCCTTGGGCCCGACCATCTCGGAGACGAAGGCCTGCCGGGTCGGGTTGTCCACCACGGTGACCAGGCCGAGCAGCAGCGCGAAGGCGTACACGTAGTACGGCGTCACGATGCCGCTGACGGTCAGCACGGCCAGGCCCGCGGCGAGCAGGCCCATCGCGCCCTGGGTGTAGATCAGCAGCCGGCGCTTGGGCATCCGGTCGGCGAGCACGCCTCCGAACAGGCCGAGCAGCAGCATCGGCAGGAACTGCATGGCGGTGGTGATGCCGACCGCGAGCGGGCTGCCGGTGAGGCTCAGCACCAGCCAGTCCTGGGCGATCCGCTGCATCCAGGTGCCGGTGTTGGACACCACCTGGCCGGCGAAGTAGTAGCGGTAGTTGCGAACGCGTAGGGAGGAGAACATCCCCCCGGGCCTCGTGAAGCGGGCTCTGGTCGGAGATGCTGCCGATCGGGTTCGGCTCTGAGCGGCGGGGTCCGCCGCGGTGCGTTCGTCGGGGTCGTCGTCGCCGCTGCCGGGCAGCCCGCTGGGGGCGGGGGCCTGGGCGTCGGCGGCCGCGGCACTGTCCGCGGCGGGGTCGGTGGTCGGGTCGTCGGTACGGATGGCGGCGGCGCTGGCTGCGACCGGCGGTGTCACTGTGGTCTCCCCTCGCGGCGCGACGGCCCTGGCGGTGGCCGTCGCGCTCCTGGTGTCGGTGGTCGGTCCTGCGGTGATGCGGCGTCCCTTCTCCCGCGGGGTCCTTCCCGGCCCGGCCGGCCGGGTTCGGTGTGCCTAGAGGTGTGCGAGCTTGTAGAGCACGGGCGCGGCCTCCCGGAGGACGGCCCACTCCTCGTCGTCGAGCCCTTGGGCGAGCTCGGCGAGCCAGACGTTTCGGCGCCGACGGCTCTCCGCGAGGATCGCCTCGGCCTGCTCGGTGCTGCTGACGACCACCTGGCGGCGGTCCTCGGGGTGCGGCTCGCGCCGCACCAGCCCCTTCTCCTCCAGCATCGCGACGATCCTGGTCATCGAAGGAGGCTGCACGTGCTCCTTCCGGGCGAGCTCACCCGGTGTCGCCTTCCCGCACCGGGCGAGGGTGCCCAGCACCCCTATCTCGGTGGGACTCAGCGACTCCTCCACCCGCTGGTGTTTGAGTCGTCGGGAGAGGCGCATCGTGGACGACCGCAGCTGTGAGATCGCTGCGAGGTCCTGCTCGGACATCTCGGGCATCTCTTTAGCTTACGTCATTACTCTCTCTAAGGAAAAACGGGTTCCCGCCGTGCCGGAAGATCGACCCGGTGCCATATTGGTCATGGGTCACCACTCCCGACTCCAGGAAGGCCCGACCAGCCATGTCCGATCTCGCCGCCGAGCAAGCCGGGCCGTACGTCCCGTACGCGCCGCCCGCGCCGTACGAGCAGTCCGCCACGTCCGGGCGGTCCGGGCGGTCCGGGCCGCAGGGGCAGGACGACACCGGCTTCGCCCGGCTCGCCATGGTCACCATCGACTGCGCCGACCCGGTCGCGCTGGCCTCCTTCTACGGCGAGCTCCTGGGCTGGGAGACCCGGCACGTGGACGAGCACTTCGCGATCCTGGACAACCCGGAGGGCGGCAGCCCGCTGGGCTTCGGACGAGTGACGGGCTACCGGCCCGAGCCGTGGACCGAGCCGGACGGCAGCAAGCACTTCCACCTCGACTTCTACGTCGACGACCTGGACGAGGCGACCGCCAAGGCCCTCGCGCTGGGCGCGACCGAGCCCAGCTACCAGCACGGCCGCACGCTCAAGGTGCTGATCGACCCGGCCGGCCACCCGTTCGGGCTAGCCCCGTTGGAGTAACGGACAAAGCGGGCCGAAAAGCGCGCACGGACCGTGTCAGGGCTTGGTGGCAAGATCATGAAGACCTCGTAAAGGTCCAGGTGACCTGGCATTTCACGAAAACCGCGAACATTGTGCGACCGCCGGGTAATGGCTACTGTCCCGGTTGTCAGGGGCACCACCACGCCAGGTCTCCCTCGGCGGAGCCCCTCCGCGCCCGCCTGTGCGCGCGTTCCACCAGCCGTCCGTTCCCGGCCACCGTCCTCCGCCCGAGCTCTGGCGCCCTCATCCCCCTCATCCGTCCAGGGAGCTCTCTTGGGTGAGATCCACCATGCCGACCACGGCTGGGTGACACCGGCGGTCTCGTACTTCGTCGCCTGCCTCGGTGCCTTCGTCGCCCTGCGCAGCGCCCGCTGGGCACTCGTCTCACAGGGCCGCACCCGGGCCGTCTGGCTGCTCTTCGCCTCGACCTCGCTCGGGGCCGGGATCTGGTCCATGCACTTCATCGCGATGCTCGGCTTCTCGGTCAGCGGCGTCGAGATCACCTACCAGCCGGGGCTGACCGTGCTCAGCCTGCTGGTCGCCGTCGCCGTCGTCGGCGTCGGGCTGTTCACCGTCGGGTACTGGCGCAGCCGTCCCGTCCTGTCCCTGCTGATCGGCGGGCTGACCACCGGGCTGGGGGTCGCCGCGATGCACTACCTGGGCATGGCCGCGATGGTCCTGCCCGGCCACCTCGGCTACGACCACGTCACGGTGGGGTTGTCCATCGGCATCGCGGTGTTCGCGGCCACCGCCGCGCTCTGGGCCGCACTGAACATCCGGGGCACGCTGGCCGTGCTGGCGGCGGCGCCGGTGATGGGCGTGGCCGTCTGCGCGATGCACTACACCGGCATGGCGGCGCTGTCGGTCCAGCTGGACACCTCGCACTCCACCCAAGACGGCGTGATGGCGCTGGAGTTCATCTTCCCGCTCGGGGTCGGGCTCGGCTGCTACGTCTTCTTCGGCGCGCTGGCCTTCGCCGTCTCGCCGAGCAAGTCCTCCACCCAGCCGCTGCTGGCCGGCCCGGCGGCCCCGCTGCCGCCGCGGACGCCCCGCGTCCCCCCGCAGCGCCGACCGATGAGCGAGGCGAGGACCCGGCGCTGACATCCGGGCAGCGAGAAGGACGTCCGGCCGGGTCCCACCACCCCGGCCGGACGTCCTTTTCGCTGCGGGTTATTCCGGCTGCCCGAGCAGCCCGGTCAGGTGCTCCGGCGTGGCCACCGGGCAGACCTTGCGCACGAAGTCCCGCCGCAGCCCGTGGTACGGCTCGCCCGCCCGGTAGAAGTTGGCGTGCATCCGGCGCAGCTCCTCCGCCCGGTACTCGGCCAGCGGCTTGGCCTCCTCGTCCTCGGCGCGGCGGCGCTTCTTGTCCATCAGCCGCCCGGTGAGCTCCGGCGAGTCGGCCAGCCGGGCGGCCTCGCGGGCCACCCAGCGGCGGAATTCGGCGGCGTCCCCGCCGGTCGTACGGTCCACCAGGCCGATCCGGCGGGCGTGTTCGGCCCCGACCGGCAGCGCCTCGGTGGTGAGCCGCTCGGCCTGCTCCGCACCGACCCGGGCGGGCAGGGTGTACGTCCAGTACTCGGAGCCGTACAGGCCCATCAGCCGGTAGTGCGGGTTGAGCACCGCCGACTCCCGGCACCACACCTCGTCGGCGGCGAGCGCCAGCATCAGGCCGCCGGCCGCCGCGTTCCCGGCCAGCGCGGCGACGGTCAGCTTGTCGCCGGTGGTCAGGATCGCCTCGACCAGGTCGTCCATCGCGTTGATGTTCTCCCAGGACTCCAGCGCCGGGAAGGCCGCGCCCTCGATGACGTTGAGGTGGATCCCGTTGGAGTAGAAGTCCCGGGGCGCGCCGAGCACCAGCACCGAGGTGGGCCGGCCGGCGGCCATCCGGTAGGCGGCGAGCAGCCGGCGGCACTGATCGGTGCTCATCGCCCCGCCCGCGTAGGCGAATTCGAGGTAGCCGACGTCGCCGTCCTCGCGGTAGCGCAGCTCCGACCAGGTGTCCCGGCGGGCGGCCTCGGCCGGGGTCACCGGCACCTCGCGGACCCGGTGCAGCTCGTCGGCGAGCACCGTCGCGGCCGGCAGCTTGAAGGTGACCGGCCCGCCGGGGGTGCGGCGCGGGCGCAGCTGCGGGATCCAGACCGCGCCGTCCACGGTGGCCCGGCAGATCGCGCCGTCGCGGGTGGCGATGACGGCGCCGGGCCGGGGGCCGCGCAACTCGTCCTCGGGGTGGCCGCCGTGCAGGAAGAACTCCCGCCCGTACAGCTCGTCCAGGACACCGGGCTGGGAGTCCGCAGCGCGCAGCTTGCGCAGCACGGTGGCGGTGTCGTCCTGCTCCCAGTCGATCCGGCGGGCCTCCTGGCGCAGGAAGGGCCGCAGCTCGCCGTGCACGTCCGGGCGGGCGTAGTCCAGCGGCTCGGGGGTGAACAGCCCGCCCTCGTAGCGCTGGACGGCCAGCAGGACGGCCTCGACGGCGGCGTCGGCGACCTCGCCCCGGTACAGCTCGCTCTTGCCGCAGTCGGGGACGGGGAAGTCGACGGACGCCCAGATGTCGCCCGCGTCCATCTCCTCGACGGCCTGCAGCACGGTGACGCCCCAGCGCGGCGCGCCCTCGGTGATCGCCCAGTCGAGCGAGGAGGGGCCGCGGTCGCCCTTCGGGCCCGGGTGCACGATCAGGACCGTCCGGGTGGACCAGATGTCCGCCGGGACGGCCTTGGTGAGCATCGGGCAGAGGATCAGCTCGGGGTCGACCCGGGCCACCGCGGCCCGCATCTGCTCGTCGCCGAGCGCGAGCTGGACGGCCACCTGGTGGCCGCGCTCGCGCAGCTCGGTGTGGACGCGCTGGGTCAGGCTGTTGAACGCGGTCGCGATCAGGAGAATGCGCAAGGGGACCTCCGGGCAGGTACTTCGGGTGCGCGGAGGCGATGAAACCAGGGCATGGACACGTAACGGTCACGTTCCGTACCTCGGCGCTCTACCCTCACGCATCCCGCACACCTGTGGCGCCGGTGTGGCCCGTGCTTCGCCGGATCTCCCCAGTCTCTTCCCGGAGTTGGACTGGCGGACCCGGCCGGGAGGACTCCACGGGCCCGGCCGGGAGGCACTCGGGTGCCCCTAGCGCGGGAACGCCCGGCGGGCCCGCCAGGTGGTGTGCTCGCGGGAGACCGCGTCCTCCGCCTCGGCGGCCAGCCGCGCCCAGCGCTCCTCGGCGTCCGGCGTCTTGAGGTCGAGGTCGGAGAGCTGGTTGCCGACGTTCTCCAGCTCGCGCGCGGCCAGCTGGTAGGCGGCGGCCAGCGGGCGCAGCTGCTTGAGCTGCGTCCAGGCGATGATCGCGGCGGCCGCGGCCGAGCTGGCGCCGAAGACGTGCACCTCCAGGGCGCCGGTGGCCTGGGCGATCGCCGCCGCCGCGCCGATGATGATCAGCGCCGCGATGCCGAGCCCCCAGGAGACCGCCTGGGACTCGCAGGACTCCGCCCGCGAGCGGTACCAGGTGCGCTGGCCCTCCACCCGGGTGCGCAGGTAGAGGGTGCGCCGGGCGGTCAGGCTGTCGGCCCGGGCGCGCCGCATCTCCTCGGTGATCTCCGGGACGGCGCCGGGCGGCACGATCTCCGGGTCCTCGAAGGCCCGCAGCACGTCCTCGACCTGGAGCAGGTAGCCGCGGTCGGCGTCCGCCGACTCGGCCTCGCCGCCGAACGGACGCGCCCGGACGCTGTACTTCCAGGCCAGCGTCTTGACCGACTCGGCCGCCGCCCGCGCCTCGTACCAGCGGCCCTGCGGGTTGCTGCGGCGCAGCCGGGACCAGAAGTAGCCGGCGACCAGGAAGGCGGCCACCGAGAACAGTGGCTTGATATCGCTGTCGCCCTTGTGGTCCGGGCCCGGGAGCGACCCGATCAGCGCGGCGATCACCAGCATCGCGATCAGTCCGCGGTGCCAGCGCAGCGTCTCGCGCTGGCCGTCCAGCGAGGCCTTGTCCGCCCGCCAGAACAACTCCGGCAGCAGCCGTGCCTCGACTCCCCCGGGCGGATCCTGTTGCACCATCGGTCGAGCCCCCTCCTCGTCTCCGTCCAGGCAGTATGCCCACCACCAACTGCCCTACACGGTCGCCTTTTTGACACCTTCGGCGACGCCCTCCCGCGACGTCCCCCACCCCTTGGCGATTGCCCGGCCCCTTCGTAACCGATATAAACGGTTACATGCCGCTGCACTGGAAGCTCGTCATCGACTGCGCCGACCCGCACCGCCAGGCCGCCTTCTGGGGCGCCGCCCTCGACTACACCGTCGAGGACCACGGCACCCTGATCACCCGCCTGCTCGGCGCCGGCGCGATCACCCCGCAGGACCTCACCGAGCTGGGCGGCCGCCCCGCCTGGCGCACCCTCGCCGCCGTCCGCCACCCCGAGGACCCGTACGACCCGGCCTCGGACACCGGCCTCGGGCGCCGCGTCCTCTTCCAGGCCGCCCCGGAGGCCAAGCACGGCAAGAACCGCCTCCACCTGGACGTCCACCCCGGCCCGGGCGAGCGCGCGGCCACCGTGACCCGCCTCGAAGCCCTCGGCGCCACCGTGCTCCGGGAGGTCAAGGAGCCCGGCGGCGAGTGGACCGTCATGCGGGACCCGGAGGGCAACGAGTTCTGCGTCCACTGACTCCAGGCTGACTGCAAACTGAAAAAAATCAGCCATAAGGCAGCCGCGACCGGCCCACGGGCCAGCTGCGGCTGCTGCGATTTTGTGAGGATAAATCGCCAGAATCAGTCAGTTGAGCGGCGCTGAATCAAGCCACGCAACTTCTTGATCATTTTCACTAAACATTGACTCCCCTTGTGCGTGGAGTGAATGATTCGGTCCGCGTGACCAACCGTCATATCCGGCAGTCGACTTCGCGTGCACGACGCCGGACCGGGGTCACGGACAGCCCGCCGAACAGGCGGGTCTTGCGCATTCACCCATCCGCCGTCCCAAGGGGGGACCTTTCATGTCGACGCACGTCTTCTCCCGGGCCTTGGCCGTCACTGCCGCCGCAGGCCTCGTCGCCGGTATCCTCACTGCCGCTCCGGCCTTCGCCGCCGACCCCGCCGCGCCACCGTCCGCAGCCGCTGTCGCGACCAAGGACAAGGGCGGCGCCGGCCAGGGTCAGTCCGTCATGCCCTCCCTGCTGGCCGCGGGCACGCAGATCAGCCGGAGCGAGGTGATCAGCCGCGCTGCCTCGTGGGTCGGCCTCGGCCTCACGTACAGCTGGGACAGGACCTACCAGGGCTACCGCACGGACTGTTCCGGCTACGCCTCGATGGCCTGGCACCTCGGCACTCCCGGACTGGACACCACCAGCTTCGTTCCGAGCGGTGTCGCGTCCTGGATCAGCAAGGAGGAACTGAAGCCCGGCGACGCCCTGCTCAATGACGCGGCTGGGGCCTCGGGGCACATCGCCATCTTCGCCGGCTGGACGGACTCCTCGCACTCTTCGTACGACGCATACGAGTTCACCGGTTCCGGCGTGCACCACCGGACGATCCCCTACCCGTACTTCTCGGGTTACGGCACCTTCAAGCCGGTCCGCAACAACAGCATCGTCGACGACGTGACCACCACTGGTGACCAGCCGGTGGCCGGGAACTGGGACGGCGGCCCCGCCGGGAACGTCGGCGTCTTCCGCCCCTCCACCGGCCAGTTCCACCTCCGCAACGACGACGGCAGCCTCACCGTCCTCAACTGGGGCCAAGCAGGAGACATCCCCGTCTCCGCCAACTTCGACGGCACTGGCCCCGACAACATCGGCGTCTTCCGCCCCTCCACCGGCCAGTTCCACCTCCGCATGGACGACGGCAGCCTCACCGTCCTCAACTGGGGCCAAGCAGGAGACCTCCCCATCGCCGGAAACTGGGACGGCGGCCCCGCCGGAAACGTCGGCGTCTTCCGCCCCTCCACCGGCCAGTTCCACCTCCGCAACGACGACGGCAGCCTCACCGTCCT